>JAXFXA010000010.1:0-28411 GCA_034091885.1 Corynebacterium sp. | reverse complement strand
CGTTCCTGTGGGTATCAACCACGCTGAGCCCTATGACCATTGAACCTGCCAAAAGGTGAGTGATTTTAACGTTGTCTACGCAAACATTTTTAGAGGTTGAAGCAAAATTCGCGGTATCCGACGCTGCCACACTTCCTGCTCCTCAAAGCTTTCCCACGGTCAGTGGGGTTAAGGAAACTCGCAAGGAATCACTTTCTGCGATTTATTATGACACCGCAGACCTGCGCTTAAGCCGGGCCAAAGTGACATTGCGCCGACGCTCGGGTGGGCATGATGATGGCTGGCACCTTAAGTTACCGGCTGCGGAAGGCCGCTTGGAAGTACATGTCGGATTGCAAGAGACTATCGATGGCACATATATGGTTCCTGCCGAGCTTTTAGACCAGGTTCGCCGCTTCACCCGTGGAAACGAGCTACAGCCCATTGCTCAGGTGGATAACAACCGAACTGAGCTAGTGCTCATTAATACCGATGGTGACGAGGTTGCAGAAATCTGCGATGACCGTGTAACCGCGTGGTCTTTCCTCCCCGGAGGGGGTGAATCATCGTGGCGTGAATGGGAAGTAGAGCTTAACCCGCGGATCGCGCAGACACCGCAAGGTAGTGATTTCCTCCGCGGCACCACCGCACTGCTCATAAGCGCTGGCGCGCGCGTGAGTTCTTCTCCCTCTAAACTACGCACCGCATTGGGGTCTTCATTCGCTAATGCCCCACTGCCACCGTCAGCGCAGCAACCTAATGTCAGCGAAGACTCCCCTGCTTTCGCAGTTATCAATGCACTTGCTGCTAACCGCGACAAGCTGTTGGAATATGACCCCAAGGTTCGGGCGGATGAATGGGACTCTATTCACCAAATGCGTGTAGCCACTCGTGAATTGCGTAGCCATCTGCAAACGTTCCATGGCATTGTCGCGGGACCTGAAGTGGAATACCTCGAGCAAGAGCTCAAAGCTCTGGCAGGTTTACTAGGTGTTGCCAGGGACGCAGAGGTTGTGGAAGAACGCTGGCAAAAGCTCCTAGATACCGAGGATTCTGATGTTCTCGACGCCACCACGCGCGCTCACATTGCCCAAGACATGGGCAAGGAATATTCTCGCGCGCACCGCCATGTTGTCGCAGCACTCAATTCTGACCGCTACGTGGAGATGCTGGAAGTCCTCGACATTTTCCTCGCTAATCCTCCGATTGTGCAGGACGTTCCTGCTGAAGATGACTTAAAATCTGCCGATGTCGATAATGCTTCAGAATCAGAATTTGAGTCAGAGCATGCTGATGTCGAGGTCATCATGGCTCGACACCTCGGCAAAGCCTACAAAAAGCTGCTCAAACGGCATAGCAAAGCTACGGATAACTGGGACAATGAGTCGTTGACGCTGCATGAGCGCGAAGAATACTTCCACGATATGCGTAAGGCTGCTAAAAAATTACGATACGCAGCTGAGGCCGCTGGATCTGCCACCAAACTCAAAACCAAGCCGCTGTACAAGGCATGCAAACAGCTGCAATCAATTCTGGGAGACTTCCAAGACTCTGTTACGTCCCGTGACAAACTTCTTGGTTTAGCAGACCAAGCCAAGCGCCGCGGTGAGGACACTTTTGGATACGGTCTGCTCTACCAGCGCGAACGTGCCGTAGGCCTGAAAGCATTAGAAGACTATGAACGCGCTGTTCGTGATATTAAGAAAGCGTTTAAACCGCTAGCTAAAAAAATGAAAGATAGCTAGCGGCTCGCATCTTATTTCTTACTTTTCCCACGAAGCAGGCTTGCCCCAATTGTCGTCGGCTTTCTCGGCGGCATCGGCAGCTTGATTTCGCTCTTTAGCCTTGGCTAAAGCGTTGCGTGCTTCTTCTTCGGTGGCATAGGGCCCCATGCGCTCATCCCAACCGGATTCTTTACCTTGGGAAACGCCACCGGTTGTGGGATTGTAGAACCACTGTGAATCTGAATCTGCCATATGAAGTCCCTCCTACGTCAAAAAATGGTGTATTTACCAGGGTAGTAACGTTTGGTCTCTTTCGTCTAGGCTTAGGGGCTTATCACCTTTTGTTCCGTGTTGACTAGAATGATCAAGGTTTGAAAAGCAGAGTGTGTTTTCCGCACTCATTGCTTAATACAGATATTCCAAGGAGCCCCAGAATGCCGATGTGGCCAAAAGCAACAACGCCAGTCGAACTACGTGCTTGCGAGATGCATCGTAAAACTACTGGCGCCGCGGCATCTATGGTTGCTTCCGCCCCTGGAACCTTTTTAGTCGCTGGTGATCATGTTGATCACTTCGGCGGAGTAGTTGCGGTAGGTACTTTATCCTTCCGTGCAGCTGCAGCATATTCCCCACGTGAGGACGGCACCGTTCGTATCGAGCTTTACACCGGTGATACTGAAAGCTGCGTAACCGATTCTATTTCGCTCAAAGAACTGGCTCAGCGCCACAACAACCAACAGCCAACTATCGATGACAACGGACAGACTGTGTTGCCGGAGCTTCCAACAGGTGGTTTGGCTGCACGTTGGGGTGGCGTGTTGTGGACAATGATCAACCGGCAACTTCTTTCGCGCGACACAGCCGGGGCAGATCTCACCATTGTTGCGGATCTTCCGGATTCTGCCGCAGGTGGGCTCTACCCCGCCGCTGACGTCGCCGTGGCTCTAGCACTATTGGGTTCCGGTCACGAGCTTGATGCGCCTCTCCGCGCGCGTTTGGCTGAGGTCTGTGCGCAGGCTGTCGATGTCTTTGTTCCGACTCCGCCGATTAAGGCGCAGCATTCAGCGGCGCTACGAGGGATGGAAAACACCACCACTGTTGTTGATTATGCAGACCATTCGGTAACGAATGCACCGCATTTCGTGGGCCGTGATGAACGAGGTTTCATACTGCTTGCGCCGCGCGACCGCGACATAGCAGATTCCGCAGTAGAAGGGCTCCGCCAACGCAACAGGTTCCTCGACGCCGCCAGCCATGCCTTTGGGGCAGAATCCTTACGTTTATTGCCGGATGCTACGACACGGGTTATAGATTGGTTGTCCGCGGTCCACAAGGTATATGGCGCAAAAGGCCAGCCCACGGTCGCTGATGCTTCGGGGTGGATGCATTTTTATGACGCAGAAACAACCCGTGCCCGTGAAGTAGTTCGCTTACTTCGTTCAGCTAATAAATCTGAGGTGTGGGCTCAATTGGCAGCATCACAGCAAGATATTTCCGACAACTTAGGACTAGATAATGCAAATGCCTTGGCGCAACTAGCGCTTAGCCGTGGGGCATTGTCTGCTCGTGCTGCGGCAGCGGGCGAATCCACTGCGGTGGTTACCGTTGTTTCCGCAACTCGGGCGGATAATTTCGCAGCAGATCTCGCAGACGATGGTCTCATTGTGATTCCACTTTTGCCCGGCGCCCCTGCGCAGCAAGAAAGCGCCAACTAGTCTGCCGGCCACGCAAATTCCACCCGCGGCTGGTGGGGATCTGCTTCTATCAGCGTGACAATGGCTTCTTTGCCCACCGGCGGATTACCTTGACAGGTGGAAAATACAGGTGGGTCGGAAACGAAAATGGAAGCGGTATCGCCGTCGGAATTTACTCCGAGCACAGCTGCAGGGAAATTCTCGCCTGCCCAGGGAGCTAAAACATGGGCTTCCGTTAAATCCAAAACGGCCCTGTCAACACGTGCTGCCAGTTGAGAAGACTGCCGCATACTGGCTTTGACAGCAGTGACGCGGTCAATGACCCAGTCAGGTACAGCGGAGTCATTGCACAATGCAAGGCACACCTCGGTGGCAAAACGGTCAATGAGCCGGCGTAACGGCGCTGTAACGTGTGCATAGAAACCGCCGATTCCTGCATGAATTTTGGCTTCATCTTGGCCTAACCACGCATAGTTTGCACCTCGAAGCAGCTTTTGCGCTAACCGCATCACTGCCATACCTGTAGGCGTATCAGCATCGACACCGAGGAGAAATTCGGAGATACTTTGCTCCTCTAGACTAAAACCGAGTGCTGAAACTGCACGTCGGAAAGACTGTTCGGATTCCGAAGTTGCATCGGGCAATGTGCGTAAAAACCCTATCCCTGCGTCGGCCATAAGCTGACCAGCGCACATTCCTGCTAACAGGGAGATTTCTGAATTATAATCCGCCATCTCATATCGTGGTTCTATTTCTAGGTGGAAACTACCATCTGAGTTTTCCTCCACTCTTTGGGCAGGTAATCGAAGATTGATAGCCTTCCTGCGCAGCGAAGATGCTTGCCGTAGTCGCCCTACTACTGGCAGCAGTGCAATAGAGGAATGCAACCTGCCGTGGCATAAATCTGCGTGGGTTTGTTCATAGGTAAAGCGCTGCCGTGAACGAATCAGAACGCGTTCCACACTAAAGTGCTCTACTTCGCCAGTCGAGTCAAGAAATATGGTCCACAAAACGGCGGGTCTGTCGACATCGGGAAGCAAGCTGGCTCTGTCCTCTGAAAGAATCTGTGGGTGCAAGCGAGCGGGTTCGTCGGGGAAATAAATAGTCTGTCCTCGCGCGATGGATTCGGCCTCTACTGCTCCCCCAGGTTCGACGAAAGCGGCAACATCCGCGATAGCATAATAAACCGCAAAACCCGCTTCCTCCGTGCGAGCTTCAATGCACACTGCTTGGTCCAAATCCATTGATCCGGGCGGATCGATGGTCACGAAAGGAATCTCACGGGCATCGCGGCGCATGTCAGCACAACGATCGTGCGCTTGCATGGCTTCTTGCAGGACAGTCGAAGGAAAAGAAGCTGGCACGCCAAGTTCTGTGGCCAAGGAGCGAAAATTGAGATGCGCAGCATAGAGTTTCATGCTGCCATTGTTCCACAGCGCCGTGCCTAGGCTGATGAGAATGAGCCAACCTATAAGCCGGATTCTGTACCTGCTAAGCAGGCGGTGAACATCCATCTGGACGCGGCGTTGCCGTCGCGCCTCAAGCAGCTACCTTCAGATTCGGGCGAGCAGCCCTCAAACACCTGAGCAAGTGCGCGAACACGCACCATGATGCCTTGCTCCCAGTGGGGTTTACCCAGCCACTCCAGTCACCTGGAATGCTGGTGCGCTCTTACCGCACCGTTTCACCCTTACCCAGTCAAGCTGGGCGGTCTACTTTCTGTTGCACTTTCCCGCGGGTTGCCCCGGGTTGCCGTTAGCAACCACCGTGCTCTATGGAGTCCGGACTTTCCTCGACCTCCGCCTACTGCAACATGCGCAGCGGTTCGATATGCCGCGTTCACCCGGTCGGCTCATTCAGGCTCTTAGTCTAGCGCAGCTAAGTGCCCAACATCATTTACGCAGCGTGCAAGGCTTCCTTGCTGCCAGAATTCGACTTCGCTGAGGCTAGCGATGGATAAAAACAGCGTGTTGAAAATAACCGGACCGGCATCGAGCGCTTGGCGGATAAATGACTTTATGGGGTTGACATGGGAGACTACCAATACAGTCTTGCCAGCATAGCGCTCTTGGAGTTGTTTCCGTACACCACGCACTCGGCGGTGCAGCTGTTGTAGCGATTCTCCTTCAGGACATGCCGTGGCTGGATCTGTTAACCACTGTGCATGCAGTTCCGGGTCGCGTTCATGGGCTTGGGCAAAGGTTAGTCCTTCCCAAGCCCCGAAGTTGAGTTCGATGAGGCCGTCTATGACTTCGACATTGTCGATGCCTAAAGCTTGCGCGGCTGCTGCCGCTGTTTGCTGACACCTCTCAAGTGGCGAGGAAACAATCACGTCTATATCTCCACCACAGCGGTGCTCCAGAGCTTGGGCTGCTGCAATGGCTTGTTTCTTCCCCAGTGCGGTCAATGGGGCATCAGTATGACCCGAATAGAGTTTGTCCACGCTCATTTGCGTCTGTCCATGCCGGAGCAGTAAAAAGCGCGTCACGGCTCCTCTATCTCCCATCCAATCCCCTGGATGGGTTTCTTGAGACGACCCAATGCTGGTGTGTTCACTGCTGCTGGACTGAGACTCAGGCACCGGCGTTATATCTGTAGACCCGTTGTCTAACGGTGCAGTATCGCCGCCCACGATTCCAGGGGCGTGACCAGCTGCCGCGGCGTCCATTGCATCATTAGATAACCTATCTGCTTCTTTGTTTTTGGCCCGCGGGACCCAGTCCAACGTAAAAGAACCGAAATCTGCAATGATGCGGCGAGCTTCCAACGCAAGTTTTTGCATGTCGGGGTGCTTAATCTTCCACCGACCATTGATCTGTTCGACAACTAATTTGGAATCCATGTGTGCTTCGACTTCGCGGGCACCCAACTCGCGCGCAGCTTCTAATCCGCGCAATAAGCCATGATATTCCGCCACATTGTTGGTGGCTTTCTTTCCCACGACATAAACAATTTCTTTGACAACAGTTTGGCCGTCAGCGCCGTAGACAATTGTGCCGGAACCAGCGATGCCGGGATTTCCCCGTGAGCCACCATCAGCGTAGAAAACTATTTTGTCCATGGACTCATTCCTTTAAACAGATTCACGTTCAACAGCCACGAGGCGCGATTGGATGTGAATACGAAGAGGGTTCTAGATACGGATGAGGTAACAGCCGCATTCAGAGCATTGTGGTAGTTCATCGGCAGGCGCATTGTTGATCGCGGCGCGCTCAGCAGGAGGAAGCATGATGTGGCAGCCGCCGCAGGTTCTTCCCTGGATAAAGGCAGCAGCGCCAACACCGTCTTCTAGGCGTTGCCGGTCAAATTCTGCCACGACATCATCATCAAGCTTGGCCCGCAAAGCGGCAATAATGGTCTCTCGATCTTCTGGCTGTGCGGCTTCCGATTCCTGAGCAGCCTCGAATGCGCGCCGCGCCTTGTCCAATTCGCGTGCAGACTCATCAATGCGTGCACCGTGTACCTCGAGGTTAGTACGCAACGCGTGGACCTGGTTGTGTGCTTCTTTCAGCTCGTCCACTAGATCCGCAATACGAGACTGGGCTGTATGGAGGTCATGCTGAATATCTTTACGACGCTCGGGATCGACTTCTGCGCCGAGCTGGGCTTTGTCATCGCTGGCACGGCGGCGGTACTTCTGCTCATCTTCTTGGATACGCACGATGTCATTTTCCACGTCATCGAGGGCCATTTGCGCAGCTGCAGCGGCGTCGAGTGCGCGCTTGTGTTCAATTTCTTTGTTGCGGAATTCGACTTCTTCAGGAAGTTGTTTCGCAGAAGTTGCACTGTTTCCGCGCAGCAAGGTGCGGGAAAGCTCTAGGAGTATCTTCTGATCAGCCGGAGCTAGTTTCATTGTCTTGCCACCTATTCAGTACTCAGTTAATGCTTAATCATTCCGAACTATCGGATGCGCAGAGATAGTCCATGGATCAGTTCGTATATTGATGATCTCACATTCGACCGAATTACCAGAAACGCCTGCTTCCACTATGTCCTTGGCTTGGGTGGTCCACGGAAATTCGCTGGCCCAGTGTGCAGTATCGATGACGGCAGGTCCGCCCGCACGCAGGTGCTCATCCACCGGGTGGTGGCGCAGGTCAGAGGTGACATAGACGTCAGTGCCCAGCCTGCGGGCGTGGTCGAGGAAACTATCGCCTGCTCCGGAAGATACGGCCACGGTGCGAACTTCCAGGTCTGGATCGCCTGCAGCACGGATGCCCCACGCAGTCTCCGGAAGTGCATTGGCTACCTGTTGTGTAAATTCCCGCAATGTCATCGGCTGCGGGAGTTGTCCGATTCGGCCCAGGCCATATGCGTTTTCTAAGTCTAAGCACTGTGCTTGCTCGACGATGTCAAAAGCCGGAACTTCATAGGGGTGCGCTTCCTGCAGTGCTGTAACCAAAGTGGTGCGCAAGGATTTCGGAGCAACAAATTCCACGCGTACTTCTGGCCCGGAGAAGTGTTCTCCAACTTCTCCGGTGTGTGGCTGTGCACCAGCTGCAGGGGTGAATTCGCCTGTGCCTGTATAACTGAAAGCGCATTCTTTATAGTCCCCAATGGTACCTGCGCCGGCAGCCCACAGTGCGGCTTTTACTTGTTCCACGTGGTCAGGTGGGACGTTGACTCCCCATTTGTCCTCAACAAGCGGGTCTTTAGGCACGATGGGACGCCCTGGGGTGATCCCTACTAATTCAGCGAGTTTGTCATTGACTCCAGGGCGGGCGGAATCAGCATTAGTATGAGCGGCGAATAAGGCCACCCCATTGGAAATAAGAGTGTGGATCACTTTTCCTTTGGGGGTGTCCGCAGCCACCGAGGTAACGCCGCGCATCAGCAAAGGGTGATGGATGATGAGCATATCTGCGCCCATGTCAACGGCACGCTCGGCGACTTCTTGTGTGCAATCCAAAGCAAAGGCTATTTTGTTTACTTCCGCCGCCGGATCACCGCAGATAAGTCCTACGGCATCCCAGGATTCGGCCAAATGTGGCGGGTAGGCGGAGTCTAGGATCTTTCGAATATCACCAACGGTAGTCATAGTCACCAATCCTAGACGCCGCAGCCGACACCCCGCGAAGTATTAGAGGCGGCTTCATTACAATGGGCCCCATGAGCACTTCAAACAGGAACTTTTCGGACTCCGGCAGTGGTTTTGCATCGACAAGCTCTGCAGATCATCGTGTGCATATTTGCTTTGTGTGCACAGGCAACATTTGCCGCTCGCCGATGGCAGAGGTCATTGTGCATGATGCGCTTGCCGATGCCTCCCTCGACACTCATGCCCGCACCTCTTCGTGTGGAATTGGGGGTTGGCACATTGGCGAGGGTGCTGATCCACGGACTGTCACCGAGTTAGGCAACGCGGGCCACGATGGCACTGCGCATCGGGCTGCGCAATTTGGTCCCGAACACGCAGATGCTGATTTATTTGTCGCCCTTGATAAAGGGCACGTCCGTGACCTGCAGGACTTAGGGGTTTCCCCGGCCTCGATCCGCCTTTTGCGATCATTTGATACGGATGCTCCCGAGGACGCGGAGGTGGCCGACCCTTACTACGGCACGGCCGCCGACTTTGTCACCTGCCGTCAGCAGATAGAAGCGGCGATTCCTGGCCTCATTGCTTGGGTGCGACAAAATATGACCAGCTAGGTGGTTTCATCTGACGTGCGCGCTAAACTCACCACCATGCGGCACACGAATACGACTAGGCCAACGTGGTGGGCAACTTTCCTCAAACCGGGGTGGGTACTGTTTGCCCTTTTTGTCGTCGTGTTTTCATACCTGGCGTTTACGGTCCTCGCACCGTGGCAATTAGGCAAAGACGCAGACATCGTGGAACGCAACCATCAGCTGGAGGCAGCATACTCCCACGATCCGCTTCCCTATGAAGAGGTTTTTTCTGCTGATGGAACGCTTGCGCCTGACCGCGAATGGGCCAGGATAACGCTTTCAGGACAGTATGTGCCGCAAGAAGAGGTGCTATTGCGGCTTCGTCCTGTAGCTTCGGGTCCGGCATATCAGTCTTTGGTGCCATTTCGGACTCAAGAAGGCCATGTCATTCTCATCAACCGCGGCTGGGTTGCAGCAGGTGAAGGCAATGTAGTTCCCTCAGATCTCCCTGCGGCGCCCGAGGGGGAAGTCACCATCTCTGGTTTTGCACGGCTTGCAGAAGCCGAACATCCTAATCCGCCGGTCCATGAAGATGGCTACACCCAGGTTTATTCCATCTCACCGCCGCAGATTAGCCAGCTCGTCCAAGAGCCTTCCATGTTTGCCGGATACGTGCAGCTTGCCGATGCCTCCCGCGGCGTCTTAAATCCCATACCCATTCCTTCTATGGATCGAGGAAATCACTTGTCTTATGGGTATCAGTGGATCGCTTTCGGCATCATGGCGCCACTCGGGCTCGGTTATTTTGCGTGGTCAGAAATGCGTGAGCGCCGCCGCGCCGCCGCTGAAGACGCCGAACTTGCTGCTGCGGAATCTGGAGTGAGTTCCGAACCTCACTCGGCCCAACCCACCACCTCCGTCCAGACATCTGCTAAAGCGCAGCCATCCACTCGCCGGCGGGCACGCTATGGCAGCTCCCATCCCAATTACTACGACAAGCTCGCAACTAAGGACACAGACCGCGCCTAATCCGGGCTAGACGAACTCGCCGCCCGCAGAGAAATGTCCGGTGCTCATGATTCAATACCAGATGACGGCATGGTTCGAGACTTCGACCGGTCCGCGCCTCATGCCGCCGACAGCTCCCCCCCCTGTGAACAAACTCAGAGAGAAACCAGAGGTGAAAATTTGACTGATTAATTATCGGTTGGAGATTTCCGCCAGCATTGCTATACTATGGCCATAGTGGCGGCGCTGAAACACGCGTACCGCGCTAATTCCGGCGGCGAAGGCACTCAAGGTGTCCTAGCCGCTGAGTCATTTTGCAAGGACACATATGCTGATCGCTTACCTAGACGAATTCGGTCACCAGGGCCCCTACATCCGCCACGACCATCCTAAGTACAACACTCATCCCGTGTTTGGCTATGCAGGATACGTGCTACCCGCTGATAACGTCCGGGAGCTGGGAGGATACTTCGAGTATGTCAAGAGTCAGCTTCTTGCCTGGGAGATCTCACGCTCCGACGAGCATCCCCGGAGGTGGGAGAAAAAAGGATCAGCACTGTTGACTACCCAGAACATGGAAAGGTACGGAGAGGATATCCTCCCAGCCTTCAATCGGTTATTCAGGAAGCTCGGAAAGCTCAACGGCAAGCTTTTCTTCTTTGGACAGCAGAAGCCCCTCGGCCCGGTCAGCCAAACCCATGAAACCTCCCAGGATCGTGAAGAACACTGCCTTATCCAAGCCATTAATCGGCTGGGAACATTCGCTTCTTCAACAAACGAAAAAATTCTGGTCATTATGGATGCCACAGACACCGACAATCGTGAACGTGCGGTGTCCACACTCGGCAAAACAATCTACGCCCGTCAACACAAAGAAAATCGGAGCATCATAGAGATCCCTGTTCAGGCCGACAGTAGACTCTACGGAACCATTCAACTCGCAGACTGGTCCTGTGCGCTCCTTGGGCGGCTGACAGATTATCATTTCGCAGAGTCTTCAGGTTTCGCATGGTCTGTGGATATGGCCAGGGACATATTTAGAGTTTGTTCGCCAACCAACAATTCCATCTTGTGGTCAAACGCGCCTAGCAAAGATTCGCGCTGTTACCCGAACCAGCTACTTGATACTACAAGGTTCTGGCAGGTAGAGGCCCGCGCCGAATCGCGAAAAACGCACCGAGCGGAACGCAATCAGCACATGCTGAAGAAACTGGTTGACGCTGGGTCGCCAGAATTCCGCCACAGGCTGAAGGAAATGCGGAACACCGATGGTGATTGATACTTTCATTCAAACCGCCGAAGGCTCCGACTACACAATCAGATGGCACAAATGTTGAAGTGTCCCAGGTTTTCTTCCGTTTGAGTGGATGGGAAAATCTGGGACACGTCAAATTCCATGGTGGGGTGACGCGCCAGTAGCGCAGCTCCCACCACTTTCGCCGGTGCTCATAGAGTGTTATGTTCCGTCTTATCAATGTAATGAAAAAGGCTAGATGCAATAGGCCACGTGGGGTCGGCAACAAAAGCCTGGATTGAGCATAGACGGGAACATAGCTTCCTAGGCTGTCCCACGACCAGTGCTGTGGCTTCGAGAAATCAATGGTTAAGCATCCCTGCAACTCGCCATCCTTTCCTTCACAGGCCAGCGTCCAGGGTGCTATTTACGACAAAGGGCGGTCCATGGGAATCCAAAGGGCAAACTAGGTTATCCTATTAGCAATGAGCTAACCATTTCTGATGGTATCGAACGCTAAACGATATTTACCAATATAGAAATGGAAGGTTTGGAGTTTATCCCTCCAATGTTAAAGATGGCCAATTTGTAGAAGACTATTAATTCATCGAAGATCCCAGGTAATGAAGTTTTTCTCAAAGTCACAACGCATCTTATGGATACTGGTGTCTACTACATACATGGTTCTTGCAGGATGCTCAAATGTCTAGCAACATTCTGCAAGTGAGAAATCATGGAGTTCTCCTGGAAATTTCATAGTCTCATACGGACCTGTTAGGGAGCCGTACTCTTCCAAGATTCATAATTCTTATTACTTGTATTCTCCTTCTGGCCAGTTTCTTGGAAACTCACAAGGGAAGGGGAGCTCGGTTCCGGTCGCGTTAACTACTCGCGAGGGGAGCAGTTCAAATTTGTTGAGACGGTTTTGTCTCTTTTCGCATCGATTCACTCAGTATGACAGTCAACTTCCGAGACAAAAGCTTCCCCGATATTTGGTTGATTTAGATTTTGTTACGGATCACCTAACTCTGCATTCCTGCGTAATTTATGGAGTGGGGAGTAAATTGGTGCGTTGAAGGGTCAATAAATTAGAAATGGACTGACATACAAATAGGAGTTCTTTGGGATGGGTGACCAAATCGAATTTATTAGTGACGGCGAAGGAGCAGTCGTCATTGGTTCTAAAAAGACGGTGAGGAATTTTCTCAAACAACATGACCTTATACAGCAGGTACAGCATTTCAATATCCAGCGATTGGCCAAAAATCTTCGTTTAGGCTCGAATCTACTAGAAAGCATTTCTACGATCGCCGAACAATCCTCCGTCTACTTGAAACTCACGCCTGAGTCGGTTGAACGACTAAAAGCTGCAGGTGGTTTGATGCCCACGGACACCAAGGGCATTAGCTATGCAATGCTTGGAAAGCCCGGTGATACTTCGATGAAATGGATCCAGGTTAGTAGCAGATTTTCGTCGAATATTACCAATCCTGCAGTACTTGCAGGCATTGGTGGACTTATGACTATGGTGGCACAGCAAGCAGAGGCTCAAGAATTACGTGAGTTCTTCATCAAGATTGAAAATAAACTAGATGATATTCGAATCGACCAACGAAATGCCATTCTTGCAAGGATGCAGACAGCCGCGGGTCAGATAGAGGATGCTAAGGCTTTACGCGACAACGGCGGAGATCCCAAAACCCTATGGGACAAAGTTCAAGGAGCCCATGCCTCCATCTTCAATGTTCAGGAGGAAACATTACTTGCTTTGAGTTCAGTTGTTGACAAAGCACAAGCCCAGGACACCCCCAGAGGCCTCAAGAAGGCGACTGCTGGAATTGAGAAAGAAGTAGCAATGCACCTGAGCATTCTTGCAAGATGCTTCGAGCTAGATAATCAGTTTCAGGCAATCGAATTGGATCATGTCATGGTCACCTCTCCCAATCACTTGGAAGGCCACCGCAGAGGGCTAACCCAGAGCCGAGAAAATCGCCGTAACAAAGTTTTGGCCAAGACTCAGTATTTAATGCAAGAGCTGGATCGGGCAGGGGCAATTGCCAACGAGAATATCCTTTTACATGCAACAGCTGCCCGAAGAATTATTGACTCTTTAAACTCCACAGCAGTAACCATTGATGAGTTTCATACCACACTTGGTATTAGCCCCAAGAGAGACGAAGTAAGCATAGTTTCCTGGCGAGAAGCATGGCAAGACCCAAATCAGAGAAAGAATGCGATGAGAGACGCTCAGACAATCGCAGGAACGGTAGCTTTAGTTGGCGCCGCGGTAATCTTTAATTATCTAGGCAGAAACTATTTAGGGGAAACTAAAGAATAGTGACGTGCTCGACGCATATGTATCAGTCTTCGAACGTGAAAATCATCAATCCGTTGACGGCGACTTCAGCTCAAAGTCGCTTATCGATTTGGGATTAGTCATTTAAGAAAATAGATAAATATGGCAAACACTCCGCCGCGTGTGGACATTGATCCGATGGAATACAAGGGTCATGGTAGCTTAACCAATAGAAAAAAGAATTCAGAAACCCGCATAGTTAATCTTCTTTACGCTTCAGCCTACGAGACATAAGTTAACGTCAGAAAAGCGGAATTCTCAAGATCTGAAGCGCCTCGGGTTTTGTCCCTGGGTATAAACCTTATTTTCCATTCATTCTTGGACCATATTGTGGTTCCAAAGCTCTGGTTCAATTTCAACTGGAGTGCGGTAGCGCAGATATTGATGGAGCCCTGAATCGTTTCGATAACTCTGTCAGATCGAAACTCAGGAGCTTCACCTCCTTGTCTGTCCCGTGACAGAGTCACCATAACTTGGTTTTGTACTCTCTAGGTTAATCTGTCGCTGTAGACACGAATTCGAAATACACTGCAACAATCCGTTGCCCGTCGTAGCCTATGAAATGAATAATTCCATGCTCCCACCACAAACGTGGTCGAAATTAATTTAAACAAAGTTCGATCTATCTAGACACGAGCAATTGCACCGTGAATGTGGATTGATTCGTTCTTCGTCTTAGTCTCCAAATACCTATAAACAGCTCTAAAAGCTCAAGATTAACCACAACTATTCCGCGTTCGACGGCCAGCGACAGACTTGATTTTGGTTGCCGGTTCGCCCTGTTATTGCCCTCCCGATGTTTGAAATATCGGTATTAACCGCCAACCAACACCAGCCGGGGGTTTCTCAACTTGACCCGCACTTGGTCGTCGGTAATTCAAGAAGCGAGTTCAACATACTGTGAATATGCATCGATGGTCGATTTCTTGACGAGTTTACTTTTAAATTCCATTCAATCACTCGCCATTCCCTTTACCGGCAACGTGGGCTGAATAGTAGAAAGAGCTGGACCTGGGGACCGAACATATTCATTTACAAGCGCTAGTCAGCCAAATCAAGCCGTCTAACCGATCTGTGAATGTGTTAGAGATCTGAAATCAGTTTTCGTCGGAGACAAGGTAAGAAGCGTGCCATCATTTACTCCATAAACGAAGCGGGTTAAGTAGCATGACAGATACGAAAAAGCCAGACCCCTTATGGGGCCTGGCTCGTAATGGTGCGGCCTGAGGGGATCGAACCCCCGACCTATTGGGTGTAAACCAATTGCTCTCCCAGCTGAGCTAAAGCCGCATTGTGTTTTTAAGATTTTGTGTTTCTCAAAAGCACTTGCATAAGATTAACCTACGTTGTTCAAACTTTACAAATCGTATGGTCATGACGTTTTTTGACCGTTATTTGATGGAGTTTTTGAACAACGATAGGAAGATCAATTAAGGCGCTACTTTTTGGCATGGCCACGGCTAACCAAGCAAGAGCCCTGCCAATCGCCGAGGCGCTCAGCTTTAGTTTGCACAAGACCCGCTAGTTGAGCGGACTCTGAGATCTCACCTGGGTCAACAGTGCCAGCGTTTCCTGCACCGGGAGTAAGCAGCCATACGCGTCCGCCTTCACCGAGAGGACGAAGTGAGTCCACCAGACCATCTACGAGGTCGCCGTCATTGTCGCGCCACCACAAAACGACGACATCGACAAGCTCATCGGTTTCTTCTTCTAGGAAGTCCTCCCCTAGAACTTCCTCAATTGATTCAGAAATTGCGGCTTCGCAATCCTCATCCCAACCCGATTCTAATGCAACCATTCCTGAGGTAATACCCATTTTGGATGCATAGTTGCTGGTTACGCTTGCGGCGTCGACCACCGTAATTTTCCTCCTATTGATGTAAAGATTCTTGAAAAAGCATGTGAATTTACACAATTGAACTGCACATTACCGGCTTTGGTTCAACTTTTCTTGCTTATATCGCGAATGTCACCTTCAAGCAGGCCAATAATCTGGATAACAACCCAGATGACAGCAGCACATTGCCAAGCCCCTTAGCAGATTATCCAAAGGAATGTGGCAAAATTCCGCCACGATTAACCCCTATTTTCCACCCGCTACGACCGCGATCATGCGTTTGACGTGATTAAGGCGTATTCTAAATAGCCGAACTATGTTCACGCGCGGCACTTTTCCGTGCACAAGGACATTTACAAACCCTGACCAGGAGGTTTTCTAGGAATGGCTGATCAAGACACTCCGAAAAGCGACTCTCATTTTCCACTGATACGCGACGGTGTTGCGTCCTATCTTCACGACACTGACCCTGAAGAAACTCGCGAATGGCTGGATTCCTTCGATGGCCTATTGAACGAAACCTCCCCTGACCGCGCACGTTTCCTTATGTTGAGCCTGCTGGAGCGCGCCGCTGCAAAGCGCGTACCACTTCCTGCGCTCACCTCTACTGACATGGTTAACACCATCCCAACTGAGATGGAGCCGGAGTTCCCAGGTGATGAGGAACTGGAAAAGCGCTACCGTCGTTGGATCCGCTGGAACGCTGCCGTGATGGTGCACCGCCAGCAGCGTCCAGGCGTTGGTGTTGGTGGACACATTTCCACCTACGCTGGCGCGGCTCCTCTGTACGAAGTTGGTTTGAACCACTTCTTCCGCGGTAAGGACGCCCCTAACGGTGGTGACCAAATCTTCTACCAGGGTCACGCATCACCTGGTATGTACGCTCGTGCCTTCATGGAAGGCCGTCTGTCTGAAGAAGACCTTGATGGCTTCCGTCAAGAGGTTTCTCAGGGCGAGGGCAAGGGTATGCCGTCTTACCCACACCCACGTTGCATGCCTAACTTCTGGGAATTCCCAACCGTTTCCATGGGCCTTGGCCCACTGAACGCTATTTACCAGGCACGTTTCAACAAGTACCTCCACATGCGTGGAATCAAGGAAACTGACCAGCAGCACGTCTGGGCGTTCCTCGGTGACGGTGAAATGGATGAGCCAGAGTCCCGCGGCGCAGCTCACATTGCCGCCCTCTACGGTCTGGACAACCTGACCTTCGTCATTAACTGTAACTTGCAGCGTCTGGATGGCCCAGTTCGTGGTAACACCCAGATCATTCAGGAGCTGGAGTCCTTCTTCCGCGGTGCAGGCTGGAACGTCATCAAGGTTGTTTGGGGTCGTGAGTGGGACAAGCTGCTCAAGGCTGACAAGGAAGGTGCGCTTGTTCACATCATGAACACCACCTCCGATGGTGACTACCAGACCTTCAAGGCTAACGATGGTGCTTACGTCCGCAAGAACTTCTTCGGTCGCGATGAGCGCACATTGAAGCTGGTTGAGGACATGACCGACGATGAGATCTGGGCACTGCGCCGTGGCGGTCACGACTACCGCAAGATCTACGCTGCATACGCAAAGGTAGAAGAGCTTCGTGGTTCCGGTAAGCCGACCGTCGTTTTGGCCCACACCATCAAGGGTTACAGCTTGGGCCACAACTTCGAGGGCCGCAACGCTACTCACCAGATGAAGAAGCTGACTCTGGATGACCTCAAGCAGTTCCGCGACAAGCAGCACATTCCAATCTCTGATGAAGAGCTGGAGAAGAACCCATACTTGCCACCGTTCTACCACCCAGGTATGGACGCACCGGAAATCAAGTACATGCTCGAGCGTCGTAAAGAACTCGGTGGTTTCTTGCCAGAGCGCCGTGCAAAGTTCACCCCATTGGTAACTCCAGAGGTTGCCAAGCTGAAGTCTGTTCTGAAGGGCTCCGGCAAGCAAAAGGTTGCTACCACCATGGCGTTGGTACGTACCTTCAAGGAACTCATGCGCGACAAGGAATTGGGCAAGCGCGTTGTTCCAATTATTCCGGATGAGGCTCGTACCTTCGGTTTGGACTCCTGGTTCCCAACCCTCAAGATCTGGAACCCACGTGGCCAAAACTACGTGCCAGTAGACCACGACTTGATGCTGAGCTACCGTGAATCCACCGACGGTCAGATCATGCACGAAGGCATCAATGAGGCCGGCGCAACTGCTACCTTCACCGCTGTGGGTAGCTCCTATGCCACCCACGGTGAGGCTATGATTCCGCTGTACATCTTCTACTCGATGTTCGGTTTCCAGCGCACCGGTGACTCTTTCTGGGCAGCAGCTGACCAGCTGGTTCGTGGTTTCATCATCGGTGCAACCGCAGGTCGCACCACCCTTGCGGGTGAAGGTCTGCAGCACATGGATGGCCACTCCCCAGTTCTTGCTTCCACCAACCCAGCAGTCGTCACTTATGACCCTGCCTTCGGCTATGAAATTGCGCACCTGGTCACCCGTGGTCTTGAGCGCATGTACGGTGAGAACTCTGAAGACATCATGTACTACTTGACTGTCTACAACGAGCCTGTTCACCAGCCAGCAGAGCCTGCTGATTTGGACGTTGAGGGTCTGCACCGCGGTATTTACAAGTTCAATACCGTGGGTGAAGGCAAGCTAGAGGCTAACATCCTCGGTTCCGGTGTCGGTGTTCACGAAGCACTGCGCGCTCAGAAGATCCTGGATGAGAAGTTTGGTGTCAAGACCAACCTGTTCTCTGTTACCTCTTGGGTTGAGTTGGCACGCGAGGGTGCTCGCCTTAATAAGGAAGCTCTGCAGCACGGCCAAGAGCCAGCAAAGCCATTCGTAACCTCCGTTTTGGAGAAGTTCGATGGTCCATTCGTTGGTGTTTCTGACTTCACCACTGAGCTACAGGAACAGATCCGTCCTTACGTTCCAGGCACCTACATCGTCTTGGGCAATGACGGCTTCGGTTTCTCTGACACCCGTGCAGCTGCACGTCGCTTCTTCAACTCTGACGCTGAGTCTATCGTTGTCGCCGTTCTCGACGGTTTGGCGCGCGAGGGCAAGGTAGAGCGCTCCGTAGTTGAAAAGGCTGCAAAGGACCTCAAGCTTGATGATCCGACAGCAACGTTTGATACCACTCCTAACCCAGGTATTGAATAAGCCCTAGGTTCAGCCTAGGTAGAATCGAAACTCGGTTCTCTTTCGCCCTGCAGGTTTAAGGTTCTCCGTCAGGAGCCCTTCTGAACTTGCGCTCCGGTGGAAGGGACCGAGTTTTGGCTTGTGCCCATCCAAGTTATTACCAGTGAGTTACGTGTAAGGAATCCCTTTTATGCCCACCGAACAGATTCACGTAAAGATTGCCCAGTACTTTCAAGACAAGATCACACGGGGCGAGCTCGTGCAGGGTGATTTGTTGCCCAGTGAATCTGAGATGTGTGAGATGTTTAATGCTTCTCGCGGCCCTGTGCGGCAGGCAGTAGCCAATTTGCGGGCCGAGGGATTGGTATCTTCTAGCCGTGGGCGCCGTTCTGTAGTGTTAGGTGATACACAAACAGAGACTTTTGAGTCTGTGGTGTCTAATTCGGCATGGATTCGTTCTCGCGGGTTGGAACCGACTGGAAAGACGATGTGGATGGCACGCCGTCCTGCACCTGAGTATGTAGCTAGTGAGCTACAGATAGAAGACAATGATCCGGTAATTTATGTCCACCGAGTGAAATCTATCAACGGCAAGCCATCGTTGGTGGAGAAGCAATTTTTCCGGATGGACATCGGCAAGCATGTGCTTTTGTTGGATGCTGACACGGTTTCTATTCACAAGGAACTAGCGGACCGAGGTGTGGTGTTTGATTCGTGCCGCCGCACCATTGAATATGTTCCCGCGGATGCGGAGACGGCAAAGCTGCTGGGGTTAGAAGAGGGCTCGCCGTTGTTGGGCAGCCGGTTGGTTATTTCTAATGCTGCTGGTGTGCCCATTGAGTATGCGGAGTACTTCTACCCTGCTGACCTGGTTAGTTATTCAATTTCGATGATGGCTAATAGTTCTATTCCTGTGCGCACTCGCGTTCGGGGGTTTGACACGGAACCGTGGTCGACGACGGAGAATAATAGCTAGGCGCAAACAGCGAAGGTAAGTCGTCTAACCCTGTTCGTTCTTGCGTGCAAGAGCGATGACACGGTCGAGCGCGGCGCTTACTTTCTCTGGTTCTTCTAGGATGACCATGTGCCCGGCGCCTTCGACTACGCTGAGTGTCGCGTCGGGCCAGTGGTCATGGATGACCTCGGATTGAACTTTCGGGGTGACAATGTCCATTGAGCCAACCACGATTTCACCAGGTATTCCGCGCAGGTGCTTTCCTGCTGACAACTCGGAATGTTCGACTAAATCATCGAAGTAGCCAATGTAGCTGCTCAGTGGAGTGTCCAGCATCATGGCTACATGGAATTGGATGCGTGCCATCTGTGGGATCGCGGAGACAAATGTGGCAATGACCGGCGTGATAACGGAGGCCACTTTCCACCGGAATGAGTTGACTTCGTCGGGCAGGCGCACCAAAGCGTAGTAGAGGGCACTCGCAAGGGCGGTGCGCAGGAAACGGGCGGCGCCGTGGTCTGCGAAGCGCCGCATGGAAGTTGCAATCAGCAGCAAGCTACGCACGCGCGCTGCCACCGCGGGTGGGGCTAGGCGCATAAGAGCTAGCGCGATCATTCCGCCGAGCGAATGTCCGACTATCACCATGTTTCCGCCCGGGCAGCGTTGCTCAAGCACCGCCAGGACATCCCGAGCGGCATCGTTGACGTTACAGCGGGCGGGTTCGGTGGCGGTGGAAAGACCGTGGCCGCGGACATCGATAAGCAAGCTGCGCACGCCTTTGTGGTCGCGCAGGTGATTGACTTGGTCGAAGTAGGATTCAGAGGACAAGCAATAGCCGTGGATAAAAACTACGGTAAGCTCAGCATCGGCAGGGCCAGCTTCAAACCAGGCAATGTCCAAGCCATCATTGGTCACCATCCCGCTGGCCGTCAGCCCTGTGAGACCAGGTTCGCAGGAGTGATCATGCAGGCGCGACGATAGCTGCATTTGCTGCTCCCGCAAAGTCCTATTTTGCAGCCGAGCAGCCGTGGCAAGTCGCATTCTCCTATACATATCCGTTTAAGTCTAAAGCATCGGCGATGCGAACTAGACTTGTGGCTATGTCCGCTGATTTCCGTTCCCAACTCCAGGCTCAACTCGGCACTCATTTGTCTGAGTCCAGTTCTAAAACTTCTTCCGCTCCGCCAGATTATATTGAATTAATTGCTGCCATTACCGGCGAGGATCCAGATGCGTTTGCACCCGAACGTTCGCTTAGTGATGTCAACCTCACCTCGCTGAACATGATCGAATTCGCTATCAAGGCTGAGGATCGCTTTGGGGTAATCATCACCGAAGCCGATGCCGCCAGCTTTGCTACGCTTGCCGATGTCCGCGACTTCCTCTCCGCGCACACTGCAGAAACTTCTGCTCCTGATGCAAGCGCCACTTCGGACTCGAAGCGGAATTAATTGGCCTTAGATCTCTGTGGCGTGTGCAATCTCGTGTTCCTGAGTGTCAACCTCAACTCGAAAGCCGTAGCGTTCTGCTAGTTCAGAAAGATGCCGCTGCAGTTCGGTCAGCTCCGTTACAGTCCCCGATATCACCTGATGACATCCGATGAAGCGCCGCACGCTCGGGCGACCAGCCTGGAGAAAACACACCACTGCGTCTTCCGATTCGAGTCCAACTGGTGAATCTATAAACCAGTGTGTGAACCACTGCGCAGTCAGCGGGTCTTGTCCGGGAAGAGCAATGATGGATTCAGTGCGCACGCACTCAACTATTATGCTCTCCACGCGGGCGCGCAGTTGTTTGGGCATGCCAGCAATTTTGAGCACACCTAATTGCGCGGAAACTGACAGCGCAGCTGCCGGTTGAGCCCGCGGGGACAATACGGTTGTCATTAACAAACAACACCTCTATAAAACAATCGACAACAAAAGAACAAGCTTCAAGACGGCACTGTGATAGACACGTGTGAGTGACGTCTTCCCCTACGTACTCTTTGTCTACTTAAAACACAGCCTGCTTAGAACTCGTCGCTTCGTCGCGGTTGTTTATCTTCTTTGCATTCTCCTGTCACACAGGCAACTGCGGCAACTCTAAACTTCTGCTTTAACCCCCGATTATTAAAGTTCAACTCAAACTTCACACCTTGGCAGTTTTCACCAAAGTACCGCAAAAGCTTTCGCCATTGCGTCATGCTGACTAAGGTGGACGCTTATGAATTTAAAGAAATTGGTTTCCACAAGCGTTTGCGCCGTAGCTGCCGCAATGCTTACCACGGCCACCATTACCGCCCCCAATGCTTTGGCTCAGTCCTCCGCCTCTGGGCTTTCTTCTAATCCAGAGCTGCTGCGCGGGTTATCCTCAGCCCTCTCTGACGCCGTCCACACCAATGCAGGCGGGCAATCTACAAGTTCAAAACAAACGGTTTATGTGCCGGGGCAAGGTAATCGTTCCTATATCGTGGAAGTTCCACAAGGTTATACCGCGGGCATATCTTATCCAGTTGTGTTCGGGTTCTCTGGCGCTTGGCACTCAGCAGAACAAGCCCGCGGTTATATGAAAATGGCGGCGGTAGCAGGTAATGATGCCATCATCGTCTACCCACAAGGACGCGGTGCGAATGGGCAGGGAACGTGGGGTGGCGCTTCCTATGCTGAGACCACCCGCAACCAAGACGTAGATTTCGTGCGCGCTATTGTCAACCAACTCAACGCCACCTACACCATTGATCACTCCCGCATTTATGCCACCGGTCTTTCCAATGGCGGCGGAATGGCACTGGCTCTGGCGTGCCAGGCTCCGGATGTATTTGCTGCGGTAGCCTCCGTCGCAGGAGCTTTCTACAATGCTGCGGTCGATGGCTGCGCACGAGGTACCGTGGATACTCTCATCATTCACGGCACCAGCGATGACATCATGCACTATGAAGGCGGAGTAGGCACCGGTGGGCCGTACCGTTCAGTTGAAAGTGTGTGGTCCGAGTACGGACGCCGCAACGGATGTGACACGCGGTATGTGCCGTCCCAGCAAGGTCGTAGCGAGGTCAAAACCCTTAACGGTTGTGCTGCTGGCGGGGACACCATTTTGTATAAGGTGCACGGCGGAACTCACACGTGGTTCCCGTCTGATCCCAATGCAACTTCGACAGTGTGGAACTTCCTTCGAGCCCGCTAGTTCTGAACACATAAAAGATTGGCCCTAAACTTTGGCTCTGCTTCCGCCCTCGTATCGGTACGGAAGCAGAGCCTGTTTTTATTATTCGTGCAAACCTGCCCAAATTGCAGTGTTGGTGTCTGACCAGAGCGGTTTTGCCCAATCACCAAAGGGGTGGTCAGTCAGGGCAACCATCGCCAAGCTTTCTGCGATCCAGAGGTAAGTGCCGCTTACACCAAAGTGGCCGATTGTTTCGGCAGGCATATTCTCACCTGTCCAGTGCGGGGTCTTGTCCCCGCGAATTTCAAATCCAAGGCCCCACGGGCACGGATTATAGCCACCGTAGCCGGGAACGACACCGCGTAATTCGGGGAATTGGATGGTGCGCATCTCCTCGACAGTGCTTGAGTGCAGCAGCTTCGGTTCCAGAACTTCTTGCGCAAAAACAACGAGGTCATCCACCGTGGACACCAGGCCATGTCCGGCAGAGCCTTCCAAGGAAGTTCTGGTCATTCCCAGGGGTTTACACAAACCTTCCTGCAGGTAGTCAGCAAAATCCATGCCAGCGGCAGCAGCAACGACATCTGCTGCCCATTCATAGCCTGCCGATGAATAAATGCGCCGCTCCCCCACCTTCTTTTGTGGTTCACGCGAATCAAATGGAATACCGGAAGCGTGCGCTAACAAGTGCCGCAGGGTAGAGCCTTCCGGCCCGGCAGCTTGGTCAAGCTCAACCACGCCTTCTTCGACTGCCAACATTATTGCATAAGCCACCACGAGTTTGGTCACCGAAGCGACCTCGAACCTGCGGCTGGTATCACCACTAGTCTCTACTCCTTGCGGAGTAATCAAGGCCGCTGCAATATTATCTGCCGGCCAAGACTCGACCTTCTGGAGCAATTCGCGTGCATTCATAGTGCCCTACCCTAGTGGAATTTACTTGCCCTCGATGTAGCGGACTGCGTTGGCAAAGATGTCTTGCAGCTCAATACCTGGGATATTGCGCATCAAACCGTCGCGGAACCGCTCTGGGTGACCCATCTTGCCCAAGATTCGACCATCAGCGGAGATAATTCCCTCGATGGCATAAGATGAACCGTTCGGATTAGCGGGTGCTTCCATCGTCGGATTACCAGCTGCATCCACGTACTGGAACGCAACCTGACCGGCAGCAAACAAGGATTGAGCTTCTTCATCGCTAACCACAAAACGTCCCTCACCGTGAGAAACAGGAACCAACTGACGCTGGCCGGCAGTAAAGCTGGAAAGCCATGGCGAGGCGTCGGGGTTCGCGGTCACACGAGTTTCGGCGATGCGTGATACGTGGCGCAGCTGACGGTTGTGTGCCAGCGTCGGCGAGGAATCGGTCTGCTTCTCAGGATCGCCATAAGGCAAGAACCCAGACTTCACCAGTGCCTGGAAGCCATTGCAGATACCCAGCACCAAACCATCCCGTGCGGTGAATTCCTTGATTGCCGCCGATACCTCAGCCGAGCGCAGGAAGGCAGCAATAAATTTCGCAGAGCCATCGGGTTCATCGCCCAGCGAGAAACCGCCGGAGAAAGCAAGGATGGTGGTCTTTG
This sequence comes from Corynebacterium sp., assembly GCA_034091885.1. Lineage (GTDB taxonomy): Bacteria > Actinomycetota > Actinomycetes > Mycobacteriales > Mycobacteriaceae > Corynebacterium. Next base: position 4,161 of record JAXFXA010000010.1, on the reverse strand, counting down.
CATCGCCAAGCTTTTCGATGAACTTCTTCGTATCCTCTTCCAGCAACTGTGGGGTCAAGTTACGAATGATGTGGAACTCGGTGGTTGCCCCGGCTGCAGCAAAGGCCTCTGCCAAATCGATTTCAGAGTTCGTACCTGGGAAAACTGGCAACAAAACGTGCGCAGCAGCAGGCTGAGCGCTCTGAGAAACCGCAGTGCTTGGAGCAGGTGCCAAGGCTGTGGCAAACTCCGGCAGATCTTGGTGTGCGTCCTCGTAGTGCTCGGATGCGTTTAGCGGGTAGACCTCACGGTAGCCAGATTCAAGGGCATCGAGTGCCTGTGCAACAGTGAATGTCTCCGTACCAAATGTAAAGGTACCAGCGGTGTTCGTGGCGCCCAGCGCTACTGCGCCAGGAACCTCTACACCGGATTCCACCGCAACGATGATTGAACCAATAGCTGCATCATCGTTAAAGTCCGCGACGGATTCGAAGCCCACCGCGTTTCCGACTGCCATATTGACAATCGCAGGGCCAACACCAGACTCCGTCACAGCGGATGCTGCTGCAAGCTTGCCCTGTGCTGCTAGGTCGCGCACAGCAGCGAAGTTCGCGTTGAGCTCAGCGTAGTTTGGATCGCCAGCTTCCAAAGGTGTGTGGCGGATGAGATACAGATCAAACTCTCCTGCAGGGATAGCCGCAGGAACAGTCTCACCAGCATTCATCACTGCAACCGCAAATGTCACCAAGGTCGGTGGAACGTGCAGGTTCTCACCATAGGTTCCGGACATCGAGTCCTTACCGCCGATAGCTGCAACTTGCAGCCCATCTTGGGCTTCCAACAAACCCAGCAATGCTTGGGTTACTTCACCCCAACGCGCAGGGTCTTTATCCAGACGCTGGAAATATTCCTGCACGCTCAACCAAGCGCCGCGGGCATCCGCACCAGCGGCAGCAAGCTTTGCCATGGCCTCAACAACTGAGTACGCACCCATCAAAAATGGGGAACGGTCAGCCATTGCAGGGGAATAACCCCAAGTCATAACGGACGCTGTTGACGTACCGCCAGGAACAGGCAAGGTCTGCACCGAAGCTTGCTCATCAGTCTTTTGGGTGCGGCCACCATAAGGCATCAAAACGGTGGAACGACCCACTGTTGAATCGAACTGCTCGATCATGCCCTCTTGGGAACCGGCACGCGCGTGACGCAGCGCCGCAAGAACTCCGCTGGTAGTTTCTGCCGTAGCGGTGTTTACATCGGCAACCTGCGCAGTTGCTGTGTCAGCAGCAGTGCTCAGCCGTACATCTTGTGCGCGGTGTGCCCCGTTGGTGTCAATGAATTCACGCGACAGATCCAACACCACTTCTTCGCCCATGAACATGCGCAAACGACCGGTGTCAGTAATTTCTGCCAACGCCACAGCTTCAATGTTCTCAGCTTCTGCAGCTGCAATGAAAGCATCTGCGTCTTCCGGCCGCACCACAGCAGCCATACGCTCTTGGGATTCAGAGATAGCAATCTCTCGTGCATTCAAGCCCGCATACTTCAAAGGCACGCGGTCGAGGTGAATATCAATAGAATCTGCCAACTCGCCCACAGCGACGGAAACACCGCCAGCGCCAAAGTCGTTACAGCGCACGATCATTTGTGCAACCTCAGGGCGACGGAACAAACGCTGAATCTTTCGCTCGTTGACAGGGTTGCCCTTTTGAACTTCTGCTCCCGAACGCGACAGGGATTCTTCATCGTGAGCCTTCGACGAACCGGTGGCACCACCGACGCCATCGCGGCCGGTGCGCCCACCGAGGTAGATGACTACATCGCCAGCTTGTGGCTCCAAACGCTTCACGTTTTCAACTGGTGCGGCAGCGACAACCGCTCCAAGTTCTAAACGCTTTGCCACATATCCAGGATGAACCAGCTCGCGAACGCCCGTAGTAGCAAGACCAATCTGGTTACCGTAAGACGAGTAACCATGCGCTGCGCGTTGGGAAATATCCGCCTGTGGCAGCTTTCCTTCGATGGTTTCCGAGCGAGGAGTGTTAATGTCCCCCGCGCCGGAAATACGCATAGCTTGGTATACCCACGAACGGCCGGACAGTGGGTCACGGATTGCTCCGCCCAAACAGGTCGATGCCCCACCAAAAGGCTCGATCTCAGTTGGGTGATTGTGGGTTTCATTTTTGAACATCAAAAGCCACGGCTCGGTTTCACCGTGCGCAGTTTCCACGTCGACATATACCGAACACGCGTTGATTTCTTCCGAAACCTCTTGGTCGTCCATAACACCCGTGCGGCGCAATTCACGGCCCATGATGGTTCCCATGTCCATGAGAGTGCATGGCTTTGCGGTACGTCCGTTTGCTTCACGCAACTGTTCATACCGGGCCAAAGCACGGTCAAGCAGACCACCAAAGGTCGGCTCTTGGTTGTCGATATTGGTCAGTTCCGTATTAAACGTGGTGTGGCGGCAGTGATCTGACCAGTAAGTGTCGAGCGCGGAAAGCTCAACCTCGGTTGGGGTACGGCCCTCGGTGCGGAAGTAGTCTTGGATGACCTTCAAGTCAGCCAAGTTCATGGCCATGCCGACAGAAGTAATCATGGCTTCTAGCGCGGCATCGTCAAGCTCTAAGAAATCTGGATAGGTTGTCAAAGGCTCAACATCGCCCATAACTGGTTCCCGCAGCACAGAAAGGTCCTTTTTACCGGCCTCGACTGGGTTAATGAGGAAGTTTTCAATCGCTGCCAAAGCATCCGCCGATGGTGCCGGCGCGAACAGGTAGACCTCGCCGGAGAAAATCCGTGCAGCCGTTTCCGGCTGTAGCAAACGCAGTGCTTGCTCAGCAGCATCCGCACGTTGATCGTATTGTCCCGGCAATGGTTCTACTGCCAAGCTTGCCGGCGCCGCGGCAACGGCCTGGTTCAGCTCACTATCTGTGAGCAAGTCATCAACGCGCTCATCTGCTACAACCGATGCCTTCAGCGCAGCCAAGTCTTCTTCGGTTGCTCCGAATACGTCGTAGATATTGACCAACGTCACGTCATTAACCGATACCCCTTCGAGGTTATTGAGGGTATCGCGCAATGCAATTTCTTCATTGCGGAACTGTGGTTTGCGGCGAACTGCAAGACGTGCGTCTTTCAAGCGAGCGTCCATCAACTTTGTCGAGCCTTCCTCACACTGCAATATTGTCTTCTCTAGATTAGCCGCTTTGCCCGCAACTACCTAGCTGACGCAAAACCGCAAACACGCCCCCGCACCAGCCACCCCGCTGGCACTTTCCGATGCCCAGCCAGTCACCCCGTAATTACTCGGACTTGGAGCCGAAAAGTTCCTTCAGTTCTTCTTGCAAATCCTCAGGATCGACGTAACGGGACAAATTATTCACTTTCAACGAACAGTTCATCCCAAATTTAAACACTCGGCTGAGCAGGGCTTGATATTCGCTCGATTCTCTACCTTCCTCTACGTTTTTAATGTCCAAGTGCTCCTTGACCTTTTTCATGGCTGACTCCCAGACTGGAGAGTTTCCGGTTTTAGTAACACTACCGCGAATAATGATGATTCGACCGTCTGCTTCAGCTGAGAGCATGGCAGCAACCAAGTAATCGCGGATGACCACCTCGGAAGGCAAAAGCCTGTCATGCTCTGACCCCTTCTTATCATTCGATTCTGTTTTTCCTTCAGCTCTGAGTTTTTGAAGCGCCGATCGCGTCTTTGTATTCAATACCTTTTTGACATCATCCGAGGATTCAGTTTGATAAGGAAACACCTCGATTTGGGCCAGGCCTCCTGAACCGTTTTCCTCATCCACAAATCCGGACTCTGCAAGGAGATTTCTCACAAATTTCCGGTCCTCTTTCATGGAAGCAGATATGCTTTTTTCTGAAAGCCTAAAGTACTGTGTATGCCAATTCTCATTCCACGAAGTTAAGCTTTCGCCATGCGCGCGAAGAGGTGAGTCTTTCTCAAAAACGAAGTTCGCACTCTCCGTACTCCCCTTATCTGTAGCCAAAAGCCAAGGAATAAAGAAGTCCTTTTGTTTAAAGGAATTATTGTGTAGCGAAGCTAGTAACGCCACTTGTTGTTCTATCCATGCCTCTTTGTCCTCGTTCCTTCGCTCTCCGACATTCGATTTTGTCTTTTTCTCAAACTCAGCAATTCTCTTAATTGTTTTCTCA
>JAXFXA010000009.1:0-6932 GCA_034091885.1 Corynebacterium sp. | reverse complement strand
GGAGCCACAGCACTATTGGTGTTCTTCAGACGGGCTGACGCCCTTGTGTCTGCCGCCGGGTTTACCGCTGCTGCCGGTGTAGGGATGTGTGCTGTTCATCCCACAGCGGCAATCGCTGGGACTGTTCTTTTGCTAGCTGCGGCGCCCAGATTGTCTATTGCTCTAGCTAGAATCCACGTTCCTTTCATCCCTACAGCTGGGCAAGACTTAGATATAACCGATGAACCAGATCGGAGGATCGAACAAAAGAGCGTTCAAGCGCATCAATTTTACCTCGGAATATGCGCTGGAATTGCCTTATCGGGAGCCCTCGCTGGCACGTTGCTCGCTATAGTCCCCACCCACCATTCTTGGATCACAATGGCAGTATGTTTGTCTGCCACGGTATCGGTGTTGGTTCACGCTGCTCGTCATCGACATGCGTTCGCGACATGGACGCTGATGGCTCTAGCAAGTGTATTAACCGTCACGGCAGTGTGGATTCTAACGAGGCTAACCGCGTTACCTCTAGGAATTGTTGTGGGTCTTGCCGCACTCTCTACGCCGTGGTGGGCCACAAAGCCCGCGCTCCTAAGCCCCACCGCTGTGTCGTGGTTTGAGCGTTGTGAAATTATTGCCATCGTGATTTTGCTTCCCTTGGCGGCACAAGCGAGTGGGTTGTTCTCATTCATTCGAGGTTTGGGATGACACGATACAGCTTTGCTTCATCGTGGGCGCGTGTAACCGTCTCGGTGGGTCTAGTTTTTGTAACCACTTCTTACTGTGCTGACGGCGTCGCATTCACGCAGGAAGAACAGCCTGAAGCCCCGTTGCCAGTAGCGACGCAGCCTAGAAATAATTGCGCAGTGCCCATAGCAACTGAGTCACCAACTTTTCATCCACAACAAGCGGTATATCGACAGCGACTTCACTCTATTGCTACTGGTGCCGGGGTAAAGGTCGCCGTTATTGACACTGGAGTGGCGCGTCATCCCACTTTCGGAGAGGTCAAAGGGGTGGCGGATGTTCTTGATAATGAAAACCCAGACCCATTGTTCGATTGTGACATCCATGGCACTGTTGTAGCCGGAGTAATTGCATCCGATGAGATTGGGATTGCGCCGGAAGCGGAAATTCTCTCCATCCGACAAACTTCAGCTCGCACCGCTGGCAGCATGGATACGTTAACTGCAGCACTTCATCATGCGCTAGATGCAGGTGCCCACGTTATTAACATCTCCGTAGTTTCCTGTGTTGAGGGAAATGTTGATACTCATGAGCTAGATGCTGCGCTTCGACGCGCAGAGGACGACAATGTAGTGGTGGTAGCCGCTGCTGGAAATCGCGGTGGTGAATGCACACCAGACGCAACAGTTTATCCTGCGCACGCAGATACGGTACTGGTTGTTAGCGCAGTGGAAACCCCCGGGCAGCATGCTGATTACGCTCTCAGCGGAGAAATTGCCGCGCCCGGTTATGTCACACATGCTCCCCATATCTCAGGAACCGGTTGGATGTCTGGAACCGTTGGAGGCGATGGTTTTCATGGTACTTCCTTTGCTGCCCCAACAATTGCAGGAACCGCAGCTTTACTCCGGCAATTACATCCCGACGCCACCGCAGCAGAGGTCAGAAAAACCATCGAATCCGTTGCCGAGGCTCATACAGGGTTTGTAGACCCTCTTGCAGCAGTGACATTTTTGTCTTCTGAGCATTTTGGCAACAGTGTTTCCCTAGTCGCACAAAACGATAATGAACAAGATCAACAACAAATAATGCATGCCGTCGAACCGCCTACCCGGCCTCACCCCTATGGCTGGCTGGCGCTGCTCACCATTGCTGCACTAGTCAGCGCACTTTCTCGGTTGAGATCGGGTCCTGGCGGCAGCAGTCGAAGCACAGACCACTCCCCTGATGTGATGTGAGCACCCAGAATTTCCACCTCATTGCGAGCAACGCCATACCGTACTCCGGTAGCATCAACGACCACCACATCCTGACCAGTATCTACTGCCACAGCTCCACCCCCTAAGCCAGCACCTAAGTGCGCGCTGCCGCCAACCGGAAGCTCCACCAACCCTGCAGGGCTTGTGCTGGCTCCCACGCTTTCACCTGTGCTGCACAGCCAACCATCTTCCGGCCCGAACCACGTAGGCGTGGTTTTGGGAAGTTCAGAAAATTCCGCTCCTGCTATTTCGGGAGCGCGTTGCACAAGACGTGCCCCTGCACTGCGCAAAATCTCAGCTTGAGTATGCGTTAAGGTGCGACCATCCCCCGTCCATAGCTGCCCACCATGTTCTACAACGTCTGGCAACGATTGCGGAATCGAATAGGCAGGAAGTTCCGGAACCGCGTTGAGGAAAGCAATGGGTACTTCCCAGCGCGGAGTCTCTTCCGTAATGCGCAGGGCACGATGAATCACGGGGTCATCGGCAAGCAGGGCACGACCCTGCGTAGTCAATACCCAATCTTTCCCCTCGGCCGTGACCAATGCTGCAGATTGCGCCGACCAACCTACTGGCTGAAAGTCTGCAACCACAGCGAGAGTGTTACGTGGTTCAATTCCTGTTTGGGTGAGGAATGCAGGGAGTTCTCCCTCGTCTGGAGCCACACATGCCGCGAAGTTGTACTCACGGTCTGCTCGCGCAAAATGCCCCGGTGCTTGCGTAATACCCAGTGGAATACCCACACGCGATTGCGACAATGCGGAATCTCCAATGCTCGCGGTCTCCACGGGTTCACCGAGAATTAGGCGCGCCGATGCCAGATTGGGCACTGGGTGATAAACACTATCTATCAGTACATAAAGTTGCCCCTGAGCACTGCGCACCAATGGCGCATCACCCGGCTTAGGGTCCGGGGAAAGCCACGCCAGCAAACCAGTTCCGATTGCAGCCAACACGACTGCCAGCACCCCGAAAATAATTGCACGCTCGCGCGAAGCCAGGGGATCATGAATCATGCGAATATCCCCCAACACAAGTCCATGTTCAGCACGCCGAATGAGAAACTTATGCCCCGATACTTGTGCCTTTGTCGTTGGTAGCAGCACGATGTCCCCCCGGATAAATTTGAGCTACCTTACTCTTTTATCACGGGTAATCAATGCGCGCTGAGCAAGCTCTTCATCTGCAGGATAATCCACCGCGACCAAGCTCAATCCCTTCGCCGGAGCCACTGGGATAGACGACGACCTCGCCGTTTCTTCCAGCATGGCTGCCGCAAAATTCACGTCTCTTCGTCCCTCTCCAACCGCTAAACAACAGCCGACTAAGGAGCGAACCATGGACCAACAAAAGGCATCAGCGCTTACTCGCGCCTCATACAGCAACGGCTCTGGCTCGCTCCAAGTGAAAGCTTGCAGGTCACGAATGGTTGTTGCGTTCGGTTTAGCTTTACAAAAAGCTGCAAAATCGTGCAGGCCAACGAGCATCGTTGCAGCCTCTTGCATCAGATTGATATCTACTGGTTTAGGCCAGACAGCTGTATCGCGCGCCCGCGTAGGCAAGGCACCCGCGGGATGCGTCGTGACGCGGTACACATAATGGCGGCGCAGGGCCGAAAAACGAGCGTCAAACCCCTCCGGCGCGAAACTCACATCGTGTACTCGAATGTCCTCCGGTAACAAGCGAGCCAGACGCCGTACCAGCTTAGAGGGATCCCCCTCAATTGACCGCTGCTCAAGTGCCGCCGGCTCTACATCGAAGTGCGCAACTTGTCCTGCCGCATGTACACCGGCATCGGTACGTCCGGCCACGGTGAGTGCAATTGGTTGGCGCAGAATCATCGACAAGCTCTGCTCCAATACCCCCTGTACTGTGCGCAAATCCCCCTTCTGCGCAGCCCAACCGTGAAAATCAGTACCGTCGTACGCAAGCTCCAACTTAATCCGCACCATAGCTAATTAGCTTAGAACACTCAACAGACGCGGTACATATCCCCACCAAAAACGGGAGCCTTCATTAGAGGCTCCCGCGGGCTCCTTAATTATCTAAGGAGAACTTTATGCTGCGCCGAAAGCTAGAAGCGAATGGACATACGTCCATCGATCTTGCCATTGCGCATATCTTCAAACACATCGTTGATGTCTTCCAGCTTGCACTCGTGCACAGTTGGCTTAACCAAGCCGCGAGCGTAGAAGTCAAGAGCTTCTTCCATGTCCAAGCGTGTTCCGACCAAAGAACCGCGAACTGTGATACCACGCAAGACGATGTCGAAAATAGGTGCAGGGAAGTCTCCTGGAGGTAGACCAACGAAGACCACGGTACCGTTGCGACGAGACATACCGATAGCCTGACCGAATGCAGCGTTAGATACGGCGGTGACAACTACACCGTGGGACCCGCCATTAGTCAGCTCCTGAACCTTCTCTACCGGATTCTCATTACGAGCATTAATAGTAAACTCAGCGCCGTGTTCTTTGGCGAGGTTGAGCTTTTCATCAGCAACATCGACAGCAATAACACGCATACCCATGGCGACTGCATACTGGACTGCAATGTGCCCAAGACCACCGATGCCGGAAATCACTACAAACTGGCCCGGCTTGGTCTCCGTGTTCTTCAAAGCCTTGTACACGGTGACGCCGGCACACAAAATAGGTGCGACTTCAACGGGATCTACGCCCTCTGGGATGCGGGGCGCATAGCGAGTATCAACAATCATGTACTCACCGAAGGAACCATCCTTGGTGTAGCCACCGAAGTTAGCATCTGGGCATAGGGTCTCCCATCCTGACTGACACTGGTCGCAGCGGCCGCAAGCATTCCACAGCCAAGCATTACCGAGGAGGTCGCCTACCTTGACGTCCTCAACGCCTGGGCCAACCTTGACTACCTCTCCGACACCTTCGTGCCCGGGAATGAATGGTGGTTCCGGGCGAACTGGCCAATCTCCTTCCGCTGCGTGAAGGTCAGTGTGGCAAACGCCAGAAGCCAGCAGCTTGACCAAGGCTTCATTGTGCCCTGGCTCAGGAAGTTCAGTCTCGCGGACGTTAAGTGTGGGTCCGAATTCCTCCACAACTGCGGCAGAGAACTTTTCTGGAAGTGTAGAGCTCACAGTATTCCTTTCGTTGAATGTACGGCCATTGAGTGTTTGTGTGTTGGGACCGTACTTCTGAGTCTAAGTGAGCTAACACTAGGAAAGGGCAACTTGAGAGATAACCAACAATATGGTTATCTATACTTTTTCTCGCGTTAAACGGTGTAAGATCGGCAAAACGCTTATGAAGACATATAGCTCTTGCCAGCACCTTTAATGATAATAGATTTCATTAGTCTTTGGCAAGCCGGACGCGCCACCACCCCAAACGGACTACGTGTCTACACATTTCTAACCGGCTTGAACTAGGCACAGTTCGGCATCCACTACTCCACGAACAGACGGTCAAGATACAATCGCAATTCCATGGTCGTATTCGGGAACTAAACCAAAAAATGGACCGTACCAAATAAGGTACGGTCCATTTGTAACTAACTAGCTCGAGCCTAGAAAGAAGCTTTATGCTTCTTCCTTGTTCTCCTCAGCCTTGTCAGCTTCAGCTTCAGCTTCCTTAGAAGCAGCAGCGCGAGTTGCGCGGGTAGCTTCAGCAGAAACGGTCTCCTCAAGTACCAGAGAAATCTGGGACATAGGAGCGTTGTCACCGGTGCGGTTGTCCAACTTGATGGTACGAGTGTAACCACCGTTGCGGTCAGCGAACTTAGGTGCAACTTCGTCGAAAAGGTGAGCAACAACATCCTTGTGAGGGATGAGCTTTAGAACTTCACGACGGTCAGCTAGGGTTCCACCCTTAGCTTTGGTGATGATCTTTTCAGCGTAAGGACGAAGCATCTTCGCCTTAGCGTCGGTGGTCTTGATTGCGCCGTGCTCAAACAGGCTTGCAGCCAAGTTGCTCAGCAGGTGAGCCTGCTGCTTGGCGGAGCCGCCGAGGCGGGCACCCTTTTTAGGGGTAGGCATAAAAGTACTCCTCTTAAGCGGTGGGTTGCGTTAACGATTTACTCAGAATCGTCAGCAGACGGATCCTTAAAGTCTCCGGTCTCTGCGTCGTAACCTTCGAGCTGGGTTGGGTCAAAGTCTTCCGGAGTATCCTTCAGAGCTAAGCCCAGGTTAGCCAGCTTAATCTTCACCTCGTTAATGGACTTCTGGCCAAAGTTGCGGATATCCAACAAATCAGACTCGGTGCACTCTGCGAGCTCACCAACGGTGTGGATCTCCTGACGCTTCAGACAGTTGTAGGAGCGAACGGAGAAGTTGAGATCCTCAATTGGCATACCATAAGCAGCAATGTACTCAGACTCCTGCGGCGAAGGCCCAATTTCCAAGCCTTCTGCAGCGGAGTTAAGTTCACGAGCCAAGCCAAAGAGCTCAACCAACGTGCCGCCAGCCGAAGCCAAAGCGTCACGAGCGGTGATCGAGTTCTTGGTCTCAACGTCAATGATGAGCTTGTCGAAGTCGGTACGCTGCTCAACACGAGTAGCTTCGACCTTGTAGGAGACCTTCAATACTGGGGAGTAAATCTGGTCAACTGGGATGCGTCCAATATCACCGGAAGTCGGTGATGCTGGGACGTAGCCGCGGCCACGCTCAACGATGAGTTCCATGTCCAACTTTGCAGTGTCGTTCAAAGAAGCAAGATGCAGGTCTGGGTTGTGAATCTCAACCCCTGCCGGAGGCTGAATGTCACCAGCGGTAACTACACCAGGGCCCTCTTTGCTGAGGTACATCGCAACGGGCTCGTCAGAATCCGAAGACAAAACGAGCGACTTGATGTTCAAAATCAGCTCAGCAACATCTTCCTTCACACCGTTGATGGTGGTGAACTCATGGAGCACGCCATCAATCTTGATGGAGGTTACTGCTGCACCAGGGATGGAAGACAGCAGCGTACGACGCAGCGAGTTACCCAGGGTGTAGCCAAAACCTGGCTCCAAAGGCTCAATGACGAACTTGGAGCG
>JAXFXA010000008.1:0-6150 GCA_034091885.1 Corynebacterium sp. | reverse complement strand
TAAGGATTTCTTCATGTTTCCTCTGCGCTCCAAGGTAACTACAGTCGGCCGCCAAGCCGCTGGCGCTCGCGCTCTGTGGCGTGCCACAGGCACCGCCGATAATGATTTTGGCAAGCCCATCGTGGCCATTGCCAATTCTTTTACGCAGTTTGTTCCAGGACATGTGCATTTGAAAAATGTCGGCGACATCGTCGCTGATGCCGTTCGGGCTGCAGGCGGTGTGCCAAAGGAATTTAACACCATTGCTATCGATGACGGCATTGCCATGGGTCACGGCGGCATGTTGTACTCCCTGCCATCGCGAGAGATCATTTCCGACTCCGTCGAATACATGGTCAATGCCCACACTGCCGATGCCCTAGTGTGCATTTCCAACTGCGACAAAATTACTCCTGGCATGCTCAACGCCGCCTTGCGTTTGAATATCCCTACCATCTTTGTCTCCGGTGGCCCCATGGAAGCCGGTAAGGCAGTAGTTGTAAACGGAGTAGCACACGCACCGACAGACCTAGTAACGGCGATTAGTGCATCGGCAAGCAATGAAGTAAGCGATGAAGGCTTGCTCGCCGTCGAAGAATCTGCCTGCCCTACCTGTGGCTCTTGCTCCGGCATGTTTACTGCTAACTCGATGAACTGCCTCACCGAAGCCCTTGGCCTTGCCCTGCCTGGCAACGGCACCACCTTGGCAACCCATGCTTTCCGACGTCGCCTCTTTGAACAAGCCGGTCACACAATCGTGGATCTGTGCCGCCGCTATTACGGCGAAGAAGATGAATCTGTCCTACCCCGCAGCATTGCCACCAAAGAAGCTTTTTACAACGCTATGGCTTTGGATATGGCTATGGGCGGCTCCACCAATACCATCTTGCACACCCTGGCTGCCGCGCACGAAGGCGAGATCGACTTCACTTTGCACGACATTGAAAAAGTGTCCGACTCCGTGCCTTGTCTCTCCAAGGTGGCCCCTAATGGCGTCTGGCATATCGAAGATGTTCACCGCGCCGGCGGAATTCCGGCCATCCTCGGTGAGCTGCGCCGCGCCGGGCATCTCAACATGGACGTTCACACCGCGGTTTACGATGACGCTCATACTTGGCTCGATGAGTGGGATATTCGCGGCGGAAAAGCCATCGACGAGGCCCACGAACTCTACCTCGCTGCACCTGGTGGCGTGCGCACCACCGAGCCATTTTCTACCACAAATGTGTGGGAATCTGCTGATACCGATCAGGTCAATGGCTGCATCCACGATGCCGAACACGCTTATACGGAGACCGGCGGCCTCGTCGTACTCCGAGGAAACCTGGCGCCAAACGGAGCCATCGTCAAGTCTGCTGGTGTCGAGGAAGAACTGTGGACCTTTAGCGGTCCTGCCCGCGTGGTGGAATCCCAGGAAGAAGCTGTTTCCGTCATCTTAAAGCGCGAAATCCAGCCTGGTGAAGTAATTGTTATCCGTTACGAAGGACCTGCAGGTGGCCCGGGTATGCAGGAAATGTTGCACCCTACCTCTTTCCTCAAAGGTTCCGGACTGGGCAAAAAATGCGCACTTATTACCGACGGCCGTTTCTCCGGTGGTACCTCTGGACTGTCCATCGGCCATATTTCACCGGAAGCAGCCCACGGCGGTCTGATTGCCTTGGTGGAAAATGGTGACACCATCACCATTGATGTGCACCAACGCAGCCTTACTCTCGACGTCGATGAAGAAGAACTGCAGCGCCGCCGTAAGGTCCAAGAAGAGCGCGACAAGCCGTGGACTCCAGTAAACCGTGACCGCCCTATTACCAAGGCATTGCGCGCCTACGCCGCCATGGCAACGTCTGCTGACCTAGGCGCTGTGCGCATCGTCGACGGTTACGCCCACTAGCCTTGGGCACTCGGCGGTTGGTTTGGAGGTTTAGCAGGGCTGTCTAATAGGATTGGTGCGTGTCCTCTACGTTTCCTGCGCCAACTACAAAGCAGCCTGTGTCCCGCCACCAAGCTTTAACCGCCCTTACCGCGGCGATGAGAATCGCTGCGATCCTTGTCGGATTGCTTGTAGGTATGCGCGCAACCTGGCAAATGGTTGAGTTTACCGATTTTCCCGTAGACATGGTGGTCTATCGCGAAGGTGTCCAAGCCTTCATGCAGGGAAGACCTGTATATTCCGTGCCAGTAGACATTGGCGATTTGCTGTTGCCGTTTATCTATCCACCATTTGGCGCACTCGCTATGGTTCCACTTGCCGGTGACTGGTTCAACCACGATGATGCCGGCAACATCATGATCATCGTCTCCAATGCCCTGCTGGGAGTATGTATGTGGTGTGGGGCACGCTTTCTCAACCACAATGCGCGCCGCTCACTTCCAACGTTGGAGTACTCTGCGCTCGTAGCCCTCGCGTGGGGCATCATGTGCTGGAGCGAACCGGTGCGGCTAAACAACGGCTTCGGCCAAGTAAACATGGTTATTCTTGCGCTTGTGGCCTTGGATCTTATTCCGCGCAAAAGGTGGCTTCCACAGGGAACGCTAATTGGTATTGCCGCCGCTATTAAAATTACTCCGCTAGCAATGCTGCTGTTTTTCGCATTACGCCGACAGATAAAACCAATCGTCTGGGCTGTGACAACCACTCTGGCAGCCACCCTCGTTGCTGCCGCTGTACGTTGGGACGCAGCGTGGGAGTTTTTCACCGTCAAACTGTTGGCTATGGGCTCAGGGCAAGACTTTGGTGTCAGCAAGGCGTATCAGTCAAACAGCTCGATTACCGGTTTTCTTCTGCGCGCTTATCCGAACGAAGAATCAATGAACGCCCACACCTCATTGACTAATATCTTGTGGCTGGCTCTTTCAGTGACTGTTGTTGTTGCAGGTGCCTGGATTATGCGCCGGTTGCTCTCCGCCCACTGGGTACTCGACGCGGTTGTTGTCAATGCTTTCATAATGCTGTTGGTTTCGCCGATATCATGGTCGCATCACTGGGTCTGGCTAGCCCTAGTTCTTCCGCTTCTTCTCTACCGCGGACTGACCATGTGGAATAGACATTGGTCTGCTCCGGTCTTAACCCTACTCACAGCAGTGTGGACGTACTTCGTGCTAGATGTCCCACCCAAATGGTTTTTTGGCGACGATGTGAATCTCTGGGCACTCTCTTGGCCCCAGAAAATCTTTATCAGCGATTACATTTGGTTTGCTCTTATAAGTGCAGCACTACTGGCAGTTCTTAGTAATTTTGCGAAACAGAATAGTAATTCGCCTCGTTTGGATGGGATAACCGCGTCCGTTGAAAGCTAGTTTTTACAATTTTCCGCGCCAGGCTTTAGGCTAGTGGATTCACGCCAGTTCCGTACCACCAGATTGCAACGAGCGCTGCAATTCCTAGCAGGAAGAAAATCCATGACGACGCCAGTGGTCGGCGTGTGGAAGCAGATAGTGGCTTAACTCCTAGCGCCGCGTCTAAGGACATGAGGCCAGGGCCGGTAAATTGCAGGGCCAGGTTAACGACGAATAAAACGATGGCCAACCACATCGTGTCGGGCCATGCGAACAGGTCAAGACCCGCACCGGATTGGGTCAGTTCGTGTATGGCCATAAAACCGGTTGCAATTAGCGCGACCATTGAGGCTAACGGGGTGAGCAACCCTAGGAGCAAAAATACGCCCGCAGCCAATTGCAAGATAGGGATGGTCATAGCTAGAGTGCTTGCCGATGCATACCCCGCAAACTCAGCTTCTAGCCCTGAGATACCTGCGCCTCCGCCGAGTCCAAATAACGCACGCATACCGGCAACGATGAGGTAAGCGGCGAGTGCAAGGCGGATGAGCAATAGACCAAAGTCGATGGTGCCGCGACGGCCATACTGCTTACGCAGTGCGCGCTCTTCAGCGGCGCGTTCCTCGGCTAGACGGCTTTCTTCTGTTGCAACGGGGTCGGCGCCTGGATAGGTGTTCGCAACGCCCACTGCACCCGCTGTGCTGGCTGCGCCTGCCGCGCCGGCGGTGGTCAACCCGGTCGCAGCGGTAGATGCACCGGCAGGCGAAGCGAAGTCGCGGTCGGCATTGTATTCGCCATATCCATCGTCGAAGCTTGTCGTTTCAGCTGCGGCTATATGAATATTTTCATAACCAGTTTGCTTCTCTGCAGCCAAGGGGTCCTGGCGGTGGTCGTTTCCCACAAGGCTCTGTTCACCTTGAGGGTGCTGTTGCGGGATGATTTCAGTCGGCTCGGCGCGACCTGGACGTTCGAAGATGGAGCTCTTCGAGGTCGTCGAATCCGAGGCAACTAAGCCACTAGTTAAGTTCGCCGAACCAAGATCTGATGTCAAAGACTGAGACGGCACCTGAGGCTGCTGCTGTGGTTGCTGGAAAACTTCGGTAGCGGCAGAATTATTTGCCGGCTCAGATGACTTACGCAGCTGCGAGGTACCTGTAAGGTCAGCTGAGTTTCCTACTGCAGTCGTATCGTGAGGGTCGGTATCACTCCCGTATGCAGGGACGTCGAATTCATCGAAGTTCGACGCCTTGTCAGGCCGAGGCGCATCATTATTCGTGTTGTTGTTAATAGCCATAGCCCCCAGAGTAGGTGAGGTAACAATTTCGTGCCTGAAATAATTGCGGCGTGCCGACAACAATCCCATAACCATTTAACATCGAAAGATCTAGGGCGTCTGTATCAGATGCGTTTGAGCAGCGGACAAGACAATTCGAGTCAGTTTTTCCAAAACATCCGACTCCAATCGCCAGCGCTGCCAATAAAGATCAATTTCCTTCGGGGAGTCGTCGAGGAGAACGAGCGCGGAGGCATCGATAAGTTCTGCAGCTTGGGTATCTGGCACCAGCCCCCACCCTAGGCCTACGCGAATGGCATCGAGGTAAGCCTCCGAGGATGGAATCTGACTGACTCGACCACGAATAATGTGCGGCTCAATTCCGCGCTCCCGCATGGCCTCATCCACAATGGCATCTTGAGGACCATAGAGGACGATAGGCATCTGCTGCCACGCCATACCAGCCTCAGTGATATACCGTTGCCTAATCTCGGGAGTGGCAACCGCCATGTAGCGCACCGTGCCTAGATATGTTGACTCGCACCCGGAAACTGGAGTTTTCTCGCGAGTGACCGCACCTAAAACATCACCACGCCGCAGCATGCTTAGTGTGCGCGCTTCGTCTTCAATGCGCAAACGCAATGCAGCATCTCCCAACTTAGCAACGTCCGCGATGACCGGGCGAAACCACGTGGACAGTGAGTCATTATTGATGGCTACAGCTAAGGGTACGCGACGCAAACGCGCCCCCAGACGCGCATTAGTTTCGGCCTGCACCAGCGCCATTCGACGTGCTGCTTGCACCAGAATCTCACCAGCGTCAGTCGCAGTGACCGGCGTGGAACGCCGCAAGAGCACGCGTCCAGTTGCTGATTCCAGTGCCTTAATACGCTGACTCACGGCCGAAGGTGTGATTCCCAACACGCTCGCTGCGAGCTCAAAGCTACCTTCGTCCACGATGGCCAGCAAGGTTTCCAACTGCACAGGGTTCATGAAGCAATTCTAACCTAAGGTTAAATACTTTAACTGGACTTCATTTGCTTATCGATGCATCCTGTTCCCATGACCATTGTTCTTGCCGGATTTGCGCTAGGTATCTCACTCATCGTTGCCATTGGCCCCCAAAATGCCATGTTGATCAAACAGGGGATCAAGCGTGAGCACGTAGGTGCAGCTATCATCACCTGCTTGGTTTCGGAAGTTGCAATGACGTTAAGTGGAGTTGCCGGCGTGGGATTCCTCGTTGACAACTACCCACACGTTCTGACCGTATTGAAATACTTAGGGGCGGCCTACCTCATCTATTTCACCTTCACCTGCTTTCGCGATGCTTTCACATCTGATGCTACTGCTCTCACTACAGATGCTGCCCCAACCGTATCGCCGCAAACGATCTCCACTTTCAACGGCACAGCTCACTTAGAAAGCTCAGGCGGTCACCGAGCAGCGTCCATAACTGACTCGGACTCTCTTACCGCTGGAGGGAGCACCACAGTACGCACCCGTCCTTTAACAATCAGTCCTCGGGGCTCGGCCGCAAAAGTGATCTTAACCGCGTTAGCCTTTACGTGGCTTAATCCCGCGGCCTACGTCGATGTCGTTGTAATGCTCGGCGGAATTGCTAA
>JAXFXA010000007.1:0-22847 GCA_034091885.1 Corynebacterium sp. | reverse complement strand
CACATTCTTTGGTTTTTCCACACGGATAGCCTTAATACCAGCACTTTCTGCAACGGCAGAAAAATCAACGGGGGCGTGATCTGTTTCGTGTTCTGGCATCCCTTCCACCAGCATTTCCAATTTCACCATGCCCAGCGAAGAATTGTTAAACACAAAAATTTTGACCGGCAATGTATGTAAGGAAACGGTGAGTAGTTCGCCGAGAAGCATCGACAAGCCTCCATCTCCGGAGAAGGTGATGACTTGGCGGTCGCGGTCTGCGGCTTGCACCCCTATGGCCTGTGGCAGAGCATTTGCCATGGTTCCATGGCGGAATGAGCCTAACTGTTCGCGCTTGCCATTGGGAGTGATATAGCGCGCACCCCACACATTGCACATTCCGGTGTCTACGGTAAAGACGGCGTCCTCTGCGGCCTCTTCATCGATAATGCTGGCGACATATTCAGGGTGGGTAGGAGTCATTTTCTCTACGTTGGAGGTATAGGCTTCCACGACCTTTCCCAGCTTTTCGTGGTGCTTCTCCAACATCTCGTTTAAGAAAGAACGGTCTTGTTTTTCCTCGATATGCGGCAAAATGTTGGCAATCGTTGCTGCGACATCTCCGGTGACGGGATATGAAATTTTAGTGCGGCGGCCAATGTTGCTGCCTTTGATATCCACCTGAGCAACTTTGGTTTCACCTTCGCATCCATTCGGAAGAAAGTCTGCATAAGGGAAATCTGTTCCGAGGAGGATGAGCAGATCTGCCTCATGCATTGCTTCATGCGCGGCCCCGTACCCCAATAAACCGGACATGCCGACTTCAAACGGGTTGTCATATTGGATGTACATTTTTCCACCCAGAGCATGCCCAATAGGCGCTTTGATTTTCTCAGCCAACGCAAGCACTTCTTCACGAGCATCGCGGATACCGGCGCCAACGAAAAGGGTGACTTTCTCCGCTTCATTGATAGCTTGCGTGAGCTGAGCCGCTTCCCTTGGATCTGGGAATACCACTGGACGTCCAGTAGAGATTACGGACTGCGCAAAGTGTTCGTTCGTTGCTTCCTGTGTAGCAATATCTCCTGGAATCACCACCACAGAGACGCCATTTCCCGCCATAGTGGACTGAATAGCGTGGTGAATTATAACAACACCCTGTTCAGCAGAATTGACCATCTCACAATAACCAGAGGCCTCTTTAAATAAGATCTCCGGATGGGTCTCCTGGAAAAACTGTGAGCCTATTTGACGGGAGGGAATGTGGCTGGCAAGGGCTAGCACCTTGGCACCATTGCGGTGTGAGTCAAACAGTCCCTGAATGAGGTGAGTATTTCCCGGACCACAGGAAGCTGCACACACTGCCAGTTTTCCGGTAATCAGAGATTCTGCACCGGCTGCAAATGCGGCCGATTCCTCATTGTGAACGTGTACCCACTCAATGGAGGACGTGCGCACTGCATCAACGATGGGGTTAAGGGAGTCTCCGACCAAGCCGTAAATTCGCTCAACGCCTTGGCGTTCGAGCATCTCAATCAACTGTTCTGCAAATTTTTTAGCCACGATTCCACGACTCCTTTGATTTTCGTATCAGCGAGTTATTCCCTCTCGCCCCATGCCAGCACCCAGTGGTGACTTGTCAAGGACAAAAAGCTATTCTTAGCGCGCTGCTTCAGTCTGGATTGCCTGCGCAACTGCTTGGACAACCGCGCCAATCTTGATGGCTTCCCAGATCTGCTCTTTGGTGAGGCCGGCATCGACAAGCTCAAGAGCATGCGCTTTGAGGCAGTGCTCGCAGCCGTTAACCGCGGAAACTGTAGTGTTCCACAGCTCAAAGCTGGCTTTATCTACGCCTGGCTTGGAAATGATGTTCATGCGAAGTCCGAACTTCACATTCTTAAAGTCATCACCCAACCAGCCCTTGGCACGGTAAGCAATATTGTTCATGCTCATCACAGTTGCTGCACCAAGGGCTGCCTCAACAGCTTCTGCTGACAGATGTTCCTTCGCTTCTGCAAGAATCTCCGACAACACGGTGTCGTTGCGGCTTGCTGCAGCGGCTGCTACCAACGAACCCCACAATTGTTCTTCGCTGAGCTCAGTGGAACGCACCAAAGTGCCCAGGTTGAGCTTTTGGTCCTTAGCATATTCCGGAAGTGCGCTCTTTAAATTATCAATAGACATATTGTCACTCCTCAACGGATTTTGATAGGTAAATTTCTGCAAATAAATAAAAGCAACCCCGCCACTATTGCGACGGGGTGCAGCCTCATTTTAGAGAGAGGACTTAACTACCTCGAGCTTGTCGATGTTCTTGGTAGGGTCATTTGCCTGCCAGTTACATGCACAAACTTCCTCAGACTGCAGCGCGTCAAGAACACGCAGCACCTCATCCACATTGCGGCCCACAGCATCTGGGGTCACGGAGACGAACTGAATGATGCCGTCTGGGTCAATAATGAAGGTCGCACGGTCTGCAACGCCGGCCTCATTTTCTACGCCTAGTGCGCGGATGAGATCATGGCGAACATCTGCAAACATTGGAAATGGAACAGCCTTCAGATCTGGGTGGGTCGCACGCCAGTTGAAGTGAGAGTACTCGTTATCGGTAGAGCCACCTAGGACCTGAGTGTCGCGATCTTGAAACTCTTCATCCAGCTTGCCAAATGCGGCAATTTCCGTTGGGCAAACGAATGTGAAGTCCTTGGGGTAGAAGAATACAACCTTCCACTTGCCCTCGTACTTGCCCAAAGACACCTGCTCAAAGTAATCCTCCGGTGACTGTGCGTCTACATCGTGCAGGTCGCCGCCTTTCAAAGCGGTGAGGTCAAATTCTGGGAACTTCTCACCAACGGTCAAGATAGGCATAAATATCTCCTTGGAAACTGTCATCCCACCCGCGTGAGATGCACCTGTTTTTCATCAACGCTGCCCATTATGCCAAAGGTTCCCCGCCCTGCCAACATTTTTACCTATAAAAAATTAAAATTATATAAGTTTTTATTTATTTAGCTGGTCACGGCTTATTTATTTGCTCAGATTTACACATTCAACACAAATAAAAATTCCCCAGGCAAAGAATTAACTTCACGTGGGGAACTCCTGAGCTGGAGATGGGACTTGAACCCACAACCTACGCATTACAAGTGCGTTGCGCTACCAATTGCGCCACTCCAGCAGTGGGTATAACACTACAACATTTACGCCATAAAGTTCCAAATTAGCCAGCCAAATGCGCAAATACCTTGACAGTGGTTAGAGTGTGTAGGAGTTATCAATGATGCCACTAACAGCAGGAAGAAAATAGAAAGTGACTGCAGTAAAAGACGTGTTTTCGTGGTTTTCCCGCAAGAGCCGCCGGCCTACCGCAGCCACTAGGCAGAACACTAAGCAAAGCACTAGACAGAAAAAGCCACTAAGTGCTTCTGATGCAGAAGCTGTGCGGCAAAACGTCTTAACTGGGCAAGCAATAGGAGATTTGCCTAGGCAGCAGGAACGAATTGCCACAGTTGACACGGCTATTTCCGCGCCGCCGCCTTCGCCTCTAGCACCGGTAGATCTCACCGATCCCGCGCAAGTGACTGGAGTTTTAGATATCGCGGCGCGAATTGGTGAGATTCTCATCGCCGCAGGTACTTCCAATTCAGACGCGCGTGCGCAAGTCTATCTAGCCGCCGCGTCCTACGGCGTGCATTATTGCCATGTTGACATCATCATGAACACCATTACTATCCACACCAGTATCGGTGCTGGACATTCGCGTCAATCCATCACCGTGTTTCGCGTGGCCCCCAGTTGGACAGTCAATTTCTCAAAATTATCAGCGGTTGACCGCCTCATTCGCTCCATCCACGCTGGCACCACCCCACCGGCGCTAGCCGAGAAGATTTTGGATGACATCGCCAGCATGAAACCACCACGACCGCTTTACCTAGAGCTTTTGGGTTGGGGCGTTATGGGTGGTGGTTTCGCCGTTATGTTGGGCGGTGGCGCGTTGGTATGCGCAATTGCATGTAGCGTCGCCATGCTCATCATGGGAGTTAGTGCGTGGATGAATAAGCTGCGTTTGCCGCCGTTTTATCACAATATTGTGGGCGGATTTCTCGCCGTGGTGCCGGCCGCGGTGTTGTATCATGCCGCCGCACCGTGGGGTGTTACTTTCTCCCCCAGCCAAGTTATCGGTATGGGAATTATTGTACTGGTGGCAGGCCTAACGCTGGTGCAATCGCTTGTCGATGGCATCACTCGCGCCCCAGTCACCTCCACCGCCCGCTTCTTCGAGGCATTGCTTTCCACCGCCGCAATTGTCGGCGGCGTGGGTATGGGCATTCAGTTTTCCGCAGCAATCGGCTACCCTCTCCCACCTTTAGGGGCATTAGCACCGCCGGTGTACCACCAAATCCCACTACTCGTGCTGGCCGGCGCTATCGGTTCCGCTGGCTTTGCATACGCATCCTTTGCATCTTGGGCAGAGGTTATAGTTTCAGGGCTAACCGCTGGCGTAGGCATGTTGTTCTACTACGTGGTAACCGTTCCATTTGGAGCAGGAACAGTTATTGCATCGGGAGCTTCTGCCATTGTGATTGGGCTCGCTGGCGGCTTATTGGCACGGCGGTACTTCATTCCTCCACTCATAACGATGATTATTGGCTACACACCTCTTCTGCCCGGACTTACTCTCTACCGCGGAATGTATGCCGCCCTGAACGAGCAGATGCTCGTGGGAGTTACTAGCCTCATCACGGCCCTCGCCGTCGCGGGTGCCTTGGCAGCAGGTGTACTGCTCGGCGAACGCGGCGCTCGCCGCCTGCGACGTCCCCGATATTTCCGGCCCTACACGGCATTTAGGCGACTGGGACGCTACTCCGTCAGTCAAGCACGCGGTCTAGCGGCTCGTGCAGGGCGAACTCCCCGCAGCTCTTTCTACACAACCCCTGCAGGCAAACCAACCGAAACGTTTTCCGCAATGCCACCTTTTAACGCCACCCAGGAAAACGACTGCAAAGACAGCAAGCGAGGGCAACAACAAGAAAGCTGACAAAACAGCGAAGATGAACCCCTATGGAGTAGAATGTCCTAGTCTGGAATCTTTCACTGAAATGGCGCTTGTCATAGTCACTTAGGCTGCCTTTTGGGGCAGCTCAGGTAACGCTGCGAGCGTACGAAGGTCCACACCGGTAAGTGAACAAGTGAACAACGCTGCCTGCGCACCATATTGTGCAGGAATAACACGCAGCAGCAGCAATTGAACGTATCTGCAGATTGTGATCGAATCTGTTAGATGTCAAAGGAGGAACCCCGTGCCACCAAAGGTCACTGACACCCAGCCAGTAGCGGAGCAGATGCATGCAGTCGAAGAAGAGACCGCACAAGCAGCACGCCGCGTAGTAGCAACCTACG
This sequence comes from Corynebacterium sp., assembly GCA_034091885.1. Lineage (GTDB taxonomy): Bacteria > Actinomycetota > Actinomycetes > Mycobacteriales > Mycobacteriaceae > Corynebacterium. The sequence continues at coordinate 17,468 of JAXFXA010000007.1, read as the reverse complement.
CGCAAGACTTTCTTGATGGCGTTACATTAATGTCCATGCTGGGTGTGGAACCCGAAGGTCTAGTCCACAAGAAGGTTTTGGCAGAACAAGTAGAGCCTGAACCAAAGAAGACCCGGAAGAAAGCCACCAAGAAGGCTGCTAAGAAGACCGCGAAGAAAGCGGCCAAGAAAACCACAAAGAAAACTGCCAAGAAATCCACTAAGAAAACAACAAAGAAGACGGCTAAAAAGTCCTAGTCTTTCCTACACATCCTGCACCCGAAACGGCACTTATCGATGACACTCGCTGATTCTTCTGCCCACGACAACAGCTTCGTGGTGGTAGCCAATAGGTTGCCGGTGGATCTCCACCTAGGTCCCAGCGGCGAACGCGAGTGGGTTCCATCCCCAGGTGGACTAGTGGCAGCGTTGTCACCTGTGTTGGAAAAGCACTCAGGATGTTGGGTGGGGTGGCCAGGTGAGATAAATGAGTCTCCCGAGCCTTTTCGTACCGAAGGCGGAGTGCTGCTCCATCCAGTCAAACTGACAGATTCAGATTACGAGCAATTCTATGAGGGGTTTTCCAACGCCACTATGTGGCCGCTGTATCACAACCTCATTGTGACTCCGCAGTTTAACCGTTCCTGGTGGGATACCTACCGCGACGTTAACCTACGTTTTGCCACGGAGGTCGCACACGTTGCAGCGCCGAACGCTACGGTGTGGGTGCAAGATTATCAGTTGCAATTACTTCCTGGAATTTTGCGGCAGATGCGGCCCGATTTGACCATCGGGTTCTTCCTGCACATTCCATTTCCACCGCCAGAAATTTACCGGCAACTACCATGGCGTGATGAGATGTTGCGGGGCTTACTAGGGGCGGATCTCATTGGTTTCCACCTTGAATCCAACGTCGCTAACTTCCTCAACCTCGCGCGCACACACGGCATTGAGGTAGCCGGTGAAGTTTCTACGCGGAGTGCTGGTGCCACAATTACTGCGCCCGATGGTCGCTGCGTTGGCGTTGGCGCGTTTCCCATCTCTATTTCAACACAGGCACTTTCTGCGCCTAACGCTGCCGATGCCGCCAAGGTTGCCGCCTTGCGGGAAGACATGGGAAACCCGAAAACTGTCCTGCTGGGTGTTGACCGTTTGGATTACACCAAAGGCATTTTGCAAAGGCTTATCGCCTTTGAGGAACTTCTGGAAACACAAGCGCTCGACCCAGCGGAAGTAGTCCTGGTACAGCTGGCTACGCCGTCACGCGAACGCATTGATCACTACCGGCGTATCCGCTCACAGGTGGAAGAAGCCGTGGGTCGTATCAATGGTCGGTTCGCTTCTATCGGCCGGCCGGTTGTGCACTATCAGCACCGCTCAGTGAGCAAAGACACATTGCGCTTGTATTACAAGATGGCCGACGTCATGGTGGTTACGCCATTCCGAGACGGTATGAACCTTGTGGCCAAGGAATACATTGCCACGCGCACTGATTATTCCGGCGCTTTGGTTCTTTCAGAGTTTGCTGGTGCGGCTGATGAACTGCCACAGGCTAACTTGTGCAACCCATACGATATTGAATCAATCAAGAAAGCTATCTTCCAGGCAGCAGCGGGACTACACGATAATCCGGAGATGATGCGCGAGCGTATGAAAGCTCTACACCGACAAGTCATGGAACATGATGTTGACCTCTGGGCTTCTGCTTTCTTAAATGCGTTGGAAAAAACTCGGAGCTTAGCACAGGAATAATGACTTATCTTCATAAAGCAGGCGGGACCCTGGGGGCATCGGCAAGCTGTGCTCTTATCACCGCCCTCGCGTTGACCATGTCTGCCTGCGGTTCTGCTGACCAAGCCCCCCTCGCAGTCCACGGCGATGAGCGCATCACCGACAAAACCTGGCAGGTAGTCGGGATTTACACGGCTCCGCAAGCGCGGTCAGCCATCCCTGATTCGATGGTCGATGTGCCAACTTTGGTGTTCGGTCAAGATTCTTTGTTGGGAACTACCGGCTGCCAACGCTTCCGCGCCGATGTCACCTACAACGCGGCTCCAAGCACGCCAATAGACCGGATTACCGAAGTCAGCATCGATGCCATCACTTTTGATACCGACGCATCATTATCCGACTGCACCGGGGATCGTCTGTGGGCACACAATTCGCTGACGCGGCTTTATTCTGTGGGCAATGCATTCGATGTCTACGTCAATAAAAACGACGAGCTCAGCCTAACGTTGCAAGACGACTTGGTGGACTCCCCCGCCGTTAAATTCATCAGCCCCTAAAACGTTGACGAGGACACGCACATGGATGAACTTATTCACGCAGCAGCCCGTGCCGAGCGATTATTGGTCGTTTCAGATTTTGACGGCACGCTGGCCGAGTTTTCCACCGACATCTATAACGTCCCCGTCAACGAGGACGCCCTTGCTGCGCTGCACAAGCTCGCGGGATTGCCGGATACTGCCGTGGCGATATTATCTGGCCGCCATTTAGAGGGACTTTTGCAGGTAATGCCGCTGCGCAGTCCAGTGATCATCGGTGCTTCACACGGCGCGGAGACTTTAGGGCAAAGCACAGCGCCAACAGAAAAAATGCTTACTTTTTTGGATCAAGTTTCTGCGCAGTTGCATGAGCTGACGAAGAAATATCCGGGGACTTTTGTGGAAGAAAAGCCTTTTCAGCGCGGTTTTCACACACTTGCACTTTCCCAGCGCGATCCACAGCTTGCTAAAAAAGCGCTTGCCGATGCCCGCCAGATCCCCCACGATGGCTTCTTCCAGAAGGACGCTAAGAATATCGTCGAGTTTTCTGCTTCACCGGCGACAAAAGGTTCATGGATTGAGGCTCAGCGAGACCTGTTGGGCGCTACCGCAGTAGTATTCCTCGGCGACGATGTCACCGACGAAGACGGTTTTCAGGTTCTTTGTGGCAAAGATGACATCAGTGTCAAAGTCGGGCCGGGTGAGACCGCTGCCAAGCTACGGCTGCCTGATATTGCTGCGGTAGCGGAGTTTTTGAGCAAGCTTGCCGATGCCCGCCAGGCCAGTGTGGCCTAGCCCATCTACAGATTGATGTGAGGACCAAAAACTAGCTATTTTCAACATATTTTCAATTGACATCGATTTTCAACAATGGAATTATGGTGATATGCATAATGTCGACAAATTCCCTTCCCGTACGTCACTGCGGCGTTCGGCTGTCCTTGGAACCTTCGCTGTCGCCACGTTGGCACTAGCAGGCTGCAACTCTTCTGGTTCATCCACCGAAGAATCCACCGCCGCCGGTTCTGCCACTAATTCCGCAGAACAAAAAATTCACATCGCTGCCTCCACTTCTATCTGGGGCGACGTTGCGCAGGCAGTGGCCGATACTGCGCAGGGCGTTGAGATCGAAATCGAACCAATTGTCGTGGGCAATTCCATCGACCCGCACGACTTCGAGCCTTCCGCAGCGCAAATCGCGCGTGCCGAAGAAGCTGACATCGTCGTAGTCGGTGGTGGCGGATACGATTCTTGGTTGTACCGCGCTATGAGTGACCAGGATAAAATCGTCACCGCACTGCCACTCGTAGAGCACAGCCATGGTGGCGATGACCATGATCACGCCGATGAAGCACATGCTGATGAACATAGTGACGAGCACTCGCATGAGAGCGAAGCAGCTCACGCCAGTGAAGAAGCACACGCTGATGAGCACGCTGATGACCATGGTGACGAGCACCTCCACGGCGAGGTAGAAGCCATCGATGGCAACGAGCACATTTGGTATAACCCACAGGCCATTAACGTCGTGGCAGAAGAAATCGCAGAGCACATCAACGAGTTAGCACCACAGGCAAATGCAACTGCTGACGAGGTTGAAGCAAAGGTAGAAGCCTTGGACAAGCGTTTGCACGCCTTGCCTGCGGCTCACTACGCCCAGACTGAAACTCTTGCTGACTACATCATGGCCCACTCCGAAATGACGGATATGACCCCAGCTAAATACCGCGCAGCCTTGCTCAACCACGGCGAGCCAGCAGCGGCAGATCTGGCTGCATTCCTTGAGGTTATTCGTTCCGGTCAGATTGACCTCCTCGTTCACAATCCACAAACCGAGACCGATCTCACCGACCGTATTCGCGAAGCTGCCGAGGACGAAAACATTGCAGTCGTCGAAATTGGCGAGACCCCTCCGGCAGGCACCAACTTCTTTGACTACTATGACAAAGCAGTAGATGACCTGGAAGCTGCTCTTTCTGCTTCTAAGTAATTAAGAATTATCCTTACCAGACCCAGGCACCCAGCCTGGGTCTTTGCCGTTAAGAACGTGTGAGTAATGTATCTTTCAATTTCCAACGCCGCCGTTGCGCCGCTCTGGTCTGATCTCAACCTGCAGGTGGACTCAGGTGAGTTTATTGCCATTCTTGGGCCCAACGGTGTGGGTAAATCGACGCTTTTAGGTGCCATCATGGGCACGCGACGGCTGACATCAGGCACGGTCGATGTCAATGCCCGCATTGGCTACATTCCGCAGCAAAGAATGTTTCCTCAGCAATTGCCTCTGCGAGCACGCGACTTGGTGTCATTATCCCTAGCCAATGGGCTTTTCACACACCGCCGCCCGCCGCGTGGCCAAGTTGATAAGCTGCTTGCGCAGGTGGGAGCTACCGGCATTGCCAACCGTCGGGTTGGTCAGCTCTCAGGAGGACAACAGCAGCTCATCCGACAAGCACAAGCTTTGGCCAATGATCCTGAGATTATCTTGGCGGACGAACCGTTATTGTCTTTAGATCCGGCACGGCAACAGCTGACAATCGAGCGCTTGCAGCATTGGCGTAACGCGCACGGTAGTTCCATTTTGTTTGTCACCCACGGAATTAACCCTATTCTCGATGTCGTTTCCCGCGTCGTTTATCTGGCGCCGCATGGCCACATCGTGGGTGAGGTAGGCGAAGTCATGCGTTCCGATGTGTTATCGGACTTATACGGTGCGCCCGTGAATGTTTTGAATGTAGATGGAAGGATTGTGATCGCCTAATGAATGCAGGAATAGACTTCGCACATTATTTTCACGACACCGCCTATTTGCTTTCTATTGGCTTTGTCCATCAGGCACTTATTGCTTGTGCGCTGTTGGGGCTGCTTTCTGGCATCATGACGCCGCTGGTTGTGTTGCGACAAATGTCGTTTTCAGTGCATGCAACCTCTGAACTCGCATTAATGGGTGCGGCCGCAGCGTTACTCTTTGGCTTCAATTTGGGAGCTGGAGCTATTGCAGGTGCCATCGCCGCCGCTATCGTGCTGGCAATCTTGGGGTTTCGTGAGCAACAAGATAGCGCCATTGGCGTAGTCATGAGTTTCGGTCTTGGCCTGTCAGTATTGTTTATCCACCTATATCCCGGAAACTCCACCGCCGCCATGTCTTTATTGACAGGACAGATCGTGGGTGTTTCTAGTACCAGCACTTGGATTTTGGCGTTTACTACGCTCCTCGTTGCCGTGGTCATTATGGTTATCTGGCGTCAGCTTCTTTTCGCTTCTGCTGATCCGATAATGGCACGGGCAGCTGGTATTCCTGTACGCGCCATTTCTGTAATTTTTGCAGTTTTGCTGGGTCTAGCTGCTGCGCAGTCAGTTCAAATCGTCGGCGCTTTGTTGGTGATGGCGCTGCTCATCACTCCCGGTGCAGCGGCTGTCCAGATAACATCGTCACCGGTCCGCGCCGTAATTTATTCCATAATTTTCGCAGAAACTGCTGCAGTCGGCGGACTTCTGCTCTCCCTAGCACCAGGAATTCCGGTGTCAGTGTTCGTGACCAGTATTTCTTTCATCATCTATCTGGTTTGCCGCGCTATTGGTTGGGCGCAAAGCCGTACAGTCTTACGTGATGATGTAGCTGCGCGCAGGTCGACCCATTCTTTTGCCGCGTCCCAAGCAGCTACCACGCACGAGGCACATGCGATTTTGCCAAGCGAAACCCACCATACTGAGGACCAACACATCAGTGAGTTTCCAGAATCCTGCGCTCACTGTGAGGATCCGTCAGATACTTAATTCCACGCGCGCATAATTTTCAGCGCGGTCAAGCGAACGCTGTGGAGAAAACGCCGCTGTCCCATAGTTGATTAAAATGGTCAACTATGGAGCAGCGGCGTATGCAATTGGATGGTCACGAACGCAAGTACATTGTCATTCCCCCTTTTGAGGCAGACCCCACCACCCCACGCGACTTGGTTTTGTTCTTCCACGGGTCCATGCAGTCACCGGGGGTGATTCGCAGGTTTACTAATGGAACTTTTGATGCTCTAAGTCACCGTGGTGCCGTCGTGGTTTACCCAGGTGGGGTGAAAAATCACTTCAACGATGCTCGCGCCAATCTGCCCGAAAAAACTCGCGAGTTAGGCGTCGATGACGTTAAGTTTACGCAGGTCCTTGTTGCCCAGATGCGCAAGGAATTTGCCATCGCTCGCGTCTTTGCCTGCGGCTATTCCAATGGAGGGCAGATGGTTTTGCGCCTGCTTATCGATGCCCCCGGTCTCCTCAGCGGCGCAGCCATCTTCGCCGCCACCTTGCCTGCCGATGACAACTTCGCCGCCAATAATCCACTCAGTTCCTACCAACCCACCCCTGTGATTTTCTTCCATGGAACAAAAGACTGGCTCTCCCCCTATGAGGGAGGAGTAGCCGGCCTTGACCAAGTTCGTACACGCGGTAGGGTGATTTCAGCCCCAGCGACGGTGCAGAAATTCGCGGAGCTCAATGATGCTGGAGCAGCGATAATCACGCGGCCGTATTCCGACGTAGAACAAACGCTTTATCCTGGGGAGAACCCTGTGGCGCTGTGGACCCTTGAAGGCGTAGGGCATGTCATTCCTTCCGGAAATGAGTTAGATCCGCGCTTGGGCCCCAATACGACATCATTTATTGCAGCCGAGGCAGTAGCTGAGTTCTTTAAGCTTTAATTCCTTTATTGCTCGGCTGCACGACGCTGACGGGCGAACTCGCTCAGCACTGCACCCGCTGCGACGGATGCGTTTAACGATTCCACCCAAGCGGTCATTGGGATAGACATAATCACATCACAGTTTTCCTTGACCAGACGTGAAATTCCCTTGCCCTCCGAGCCAATGACAATAACGACAGGTTCTGCTCCGCCCTTATAGGTGTCCAAAGTATGTTCGCCACCGGCATCGAGGCCAACAACCTGGTAACCGTTGCGTTGGAACTCCTGAATAGTGCGCGTGATGTTTGTGGCCCGTGCAACGGGGAGACGCGCGGCGGTACCGGCAGAAGTGCGCCACGCCACCGCTGTCACCGAGGCAGATCGACGTTCCGGAATAATCACGCCATGTCCGCCAAAGGCGGCAACAGAGCGAATAACAGCGCCCAAGTTGCGAGGGTCCGTGATGTTATCTAAAACCACAAACATTCCGGGCTCTCCGGTTGCCTTGGTCTGCGCAATGAGGTCATGCACCTCGGCATACTTGTAGGGAGGAATCTGCAGACCAATGCCTTGGTGCATACCATTGCCAGTCATGTTGTCCATCACATGGCGCTGCACCTCCAAAATTGGAATGTTGCGCGAATTGGCCATGGCAACTGCTTCGGTCAAGCGTTCATCGGCACGCGTACCTTGCACAATATACAAGCTGGTGGCTGGCACCTTGGCGTGCAAGCACTCCACGACTGGGTTACGCCCTACCACCATCTCGGCAGATTCTTTGACATGGCGGCCAGAGTCACGGCGCTCGCGCAGGATTTTAGCCTTGTGCTTAGCGTGATAAACGCGGTCTTCAGCCTTGGGGGTAGGACCCTTGCCTTCTAGCCCCTTGCGGCGTTGACCGCCGCTGCCTTTGACGGCACCCTTCTTATTTGTCTTACGGGGGCCTGCGCCGCCGCGACCATGAATTCTCGCCATGGTTTACTCCTTATTAAATTTCTTTAGAATTACTTTTCTTCACAACGCCAAAGGGAAAACTCTCCCCCACCGCTAGTCGAGTGACCAGGTTGCACCCTCGGCAGTATCTGTCACGGTGATTCCAGCTTCTGCAAGACGATCGCGAACTTCATCCGCTACAGCCCAGTTCTTCTCTGCGCGTGCTGTTGCCCGACGTTCTAGCTCTGCTTTCACCAAGACATCCAAAGCCTCGTGTTCCTGCGAATCATGAGCGCCTGCTTGGGCCCAATGCGGTGCCAAAGGATCGAACCCTAAAACGGACGCCATCTTCCGAACAGAACCAGCAAGCTCTAGCGCCTTTGCCTTGTCACCAGCAGACAAAGCCTTATTGCCGTCGCGCACCGTCGTGTGAATTGCTGCCAGAGCTTTTGGCACTGAGAAATCATCATCCATTGCTGCCGCAAACTCTGCAGTCCACTGTCCTAATTCCACAGTGTCAAAGCGCGCCAGGAAATCTTCAATTCGGCGATAGCCAGAAGCAGCCTCCACCAACGCGCCCTCAGAAAACTCAAGCACAGAACGGTAATGAGCAGAACCTAGATAGTAGCGTAATTCCACCGGTCGCACTATTTCCAGCATGTTTTCCACAGCCAAGACATTGCCCAAGGACTTGGACATTTTCTCTCCTGCCATGGTCACCCAGTGATTGTGCATCCAATAATTTGCAAAACCATCACCCGCTGCATGAGACTGCGCAATCTCGTTTTCATGGTGTGGGAACTGCAGGTCAAGACCACCGCCGTGAATATCAAAGGTACTGCCGAGGTAATAGGTAGACATCGCTGAGCACTCTAGGTGCCAGCCGGGGCGCCCCTTACCCCACGGAGTCGGCCATGCCGGTTCACCTGGTTTGGCAGCTTTCCACAATGCAAAGTCTTGTGGGCTGCGCTTGCCATGGGAATCAGTTTCCCCCTGCTCCATCTCTTCTACTTTGTTGCCTGAAAGGGCTCCATAATCTGAGCCTTCTGCGTTAACCCAGGCAGCAACATCGAAATAGACGGAGCCATCGACAGCGTAGGCAAAGCCGCGATCCATAAGCCGCTGCATGTAATCCACCATCTGGGTGACAAAGCCTGTGGCTCGCGGTTCCACCGACGGCGGAAGTACCCCAAGAGTGTTATAAGCCTTGGTGAACTCGCGTTCATGTGTGGAAACCCACTCCCACCAAGGGCGATCATTTTCAGCGGCTTTGGCCAAAATCTTGTCATCAATATCGGTAACATTGCGCACGAAAGCCACATCAAGGCCTTGTGCCATGAGCCAACGGCGCACGATATCAAAAGCTACACCCGAACGCAGATGCCCAATGTGTGGCTTTGATTGCGGAGTAGCTCCACACAAATATATGGAGGCATGGCCGGGGCGTACCGGCACAAAGTCACGAAGGGAACGCGTTGCAGTGTCAAAGATTTTTAAGCTCACGCAACCAAGCATACCGCCTAGCTGTAGTTTTCCTTAAGCTTTCCAAACCACGGCGGTTGCAATAGCTGCACGACCCTCACCGCGGCCGGTAAAGCCCATATAGTCGGTGGTTGTGGCAGACACAGAAACGGGTGCGCCTATGAGCTCACTTAGCACTGCCTCTGCTTCTTCCCTGCGCGGCCCCATTTTGGGTGTTTGCCCAATCAACTGCACAGCAGCATTGCCGATGACAAAGCCGTTACTTTCCACCAACTCACGGCATTCTTTTAGCAACCTAGCGCCGGAGACATTGTCATATTCTGAACGCCCCACTCCGACGAAAGACCCTAAATCTCCCAAGCCAGATGCGGATAACAATGCGTCTACTACCGCGTGGGAGACCACATCGCCATCGGAATGACCTTCGCAGCCGTCATCGTCAGCAAATAAAAGTCCCGCAATCCAGCATTCTTTGCCAGGCTCGATTTGGTGTGCATCGGATGCTATACCAACGCGCGGAATAAGCGGCTTGTTCAACAGTGTTCTCCTTATATGGCTTAGTAGTAAACGTCTTTTCCCTGCGCTTCGAGCAGAGCCTTGGCCAACAATAAATCGGTAGGTGTTGTGATCTTAAAGGCCATGGGATCACCTGCAACAGTAGTGACAGTGTGGTCGCACCACTCCATGAGGCTCGCATCATCGGTTGCCACAAAACCTTGCTGCGCGTGAGCAAAATACTTCTCATTCGCAGCGATGAGCGCCTCTAGTTGGAATGCCTGCGGAGTCTGAACTGAACGCAACGATGCTCGTTCCGGCGTAGATACCACGTGCCCATCATTGACCACTTTGATCGTGTCAACGACAGGTTGCACGGGCACTACTGCAACAGCGCCACTGATTACTTCGTGGACGACCCGCGCAATCATCTCCGCTGGTACCAACGCACGCGCGGCATCGTGAACCAAGACCACGTGCCGTGCCCCAGGAACTCCCCCAGTACCTCGTGCAGACAAAGCAGAACGAAGCTCCATTAATCCTGCCCATACGGAGTCGGCGCGCTCTCCACAGCCGTGCACAAACCGAACTGGAATCTCCAGCTCCATGTCAGCAATTATTTTCCGCGCTGCCCCTTCCATATCGGGAGAAACGATGATAATAACTTCGTCTACGACTCGTGATGCCGCGATAGCCCCCACGGATCGTTCTAGCAGCGTAGCTCCGCAAAGGTCCACAAAAGCTTTGGGCAATTCTGCGCCTAGCCGTGTGCCCTGGCCGGCAGCAGCGACCAGGGCACAGACATGAGGAGAAGCCAACTTAATTAATCCTCATCATCAAAGGAGAGATCGTCTAAGTCAGCGTCATCATCTAGCACTGTCATAGTAGTGGGTTCATCAACGATACCTGCAGCGCGGTGACGCTCAATAGTGGAATCGATCTCTTCCATCATGGCGTCGGCCTTTTTATCATCGACAGGCTTAGCCAAAGCCAACTCTCCTACCAAAATTTGGCGCGCCTTTGCAAGCATGCGCTTTTCTCCAGCGGACAACCCGCGGTCCTGATCGCGGCGCCACAAGTCACGAACGACTTCAGCCACCTTATTGATGTCACCGGAGGCAAGACGTTCTTGATTAGCTTTATAACGACGAGACCAGTTACCGGCCTCCTCGACATCAATCTCACGCAGAACCGAAAAGACCTTTTCCAGCCCTTCCTTACCCACAACATCGCGGACGCCAACAAGTTCAACGTTCTTGGATGGTACGCGAACCACCAAATCAGATTGGTTAATTTGCAGCACGAGGTATTCAAGGGTCTGGCCGCCTATCTCACGGTGCTCAATCGCCTCAATCACCGCCGCACCATGGTGGGGATAAACGACGACCTCGCCGACCTTGAATTCCATTCCTGCTCCTTACACTGAACTTGCGTTTCTCACATCTACCCGGCCGACATCGGCCTGTTCACTACCGTGAACTGCCATCTGCGTCGCCTGTATATAGACACACTCAAGTTGGCTATTTTAGCACGCCATAAACCCAGGCGCCCGCCTATTCCCCATCACTTCACAAGGACCGCTGCCACCTTGGCTTGCGCCCGAAATGGGAACAGAGCGTTGACACTGCCTAACGGGCGTATCCAAAGGTTTGTATCTACCCCCATCTGACCACTATAAAGATAGGTGTTGCACACAATACCCACACCTCATAGCACTAAAACTGTGAATTTGACAGGAGAAAGCACTAGGCTAAAGCGTTGATGAACCACGCCGTGATCTCACACAATGGAGGCCGCTCAAAAGTGAAATCCCTGAAGTCCGCCGCCCACAAAGGTGCTGTAATTTCTGTCGCCGCAATGTCTGCGCTGGTTTTGGCATCGTGCTCAGCAGGTCAGATTACCCAGACCTCAAACCAGGTAGCCCCCATCGATGGTAGTGGTGCAGAAAATGAGGACCGTACGGTCGCAGTTAATAGCGCCCTGATTCAGGTGGAGCCGGCTACCGGTGAGACGTCGTTGCGCTTTGTTGCAACCAACCAGGGTTACAAGGATGAGGCATATACCCTTGAATCCATTACCGTTGATGGTCAAGAGGTTTCTTTGAATGGCACTGTAAAGCCTATGAGCCGCAACACCAGCATCTATGGTGACTCAGCTTCCATCTTGGCTAAGACCCCTCATGACAAGACCACCGGTGACACCCAGTACGTAGCCACTTCCTTGCACAACGATGACTTTGGCTTCGGCGGCACCCGCGAAGTAGTGTTCAACTTCTCCAACGGACCAATTGCCGTTGATGCAGGTATTTCTGCACCGCAAATGACCTCCGGTGAGAACTTTCGCGATGTAACCGATACGACGGGTTACAACACTAAAGAACCTAACACCGGCGGCGCCCACTAATTCCCGCCACGCCTGTGGTTTAGCCAACGCCCTGCCTTGTGCAGGGCGTTGTGCATTCTCCAGATAAACCCACGTCAAATAGTCATTGAAAAACAATCGGTGTGGTGTCGGGTACGCCAAGTAAGGTATGGGCCATGGCTAAGAAGCAACGACCAATTCACACGTGCTCTGAGTGCGGCTACGTCTCGCCCAAGTGGTTAGGACGATGTCCGGAGTGCGGGTCGTGGGGTACGTTGCAAGAATCCCAGCCAATTGCTGCTGGAAACGCAGCACAAGCCGCGTTGACCGGTCACGTGTCAAAGGGTTTGACCCCTTCTGCCCCAGCCACCAAAATCACAGAAATTGCGGCCTCTGCAACTAAAACGCTTCCCACGGGAATCGGCGAGCTTGACCGCGTTTTAGGAACGGGAGTTGTCCCAGGTTCAGTTGTTTTAATGGCCGGTGAACCGGGCGTAGGAAAATCTACTCTCCTCTTAGAAGTCGCGGCGCGGTGGACTCGCATGAAAGATTCTGCTGGCACTCATCGGACCGCTTTATATGTCACTGCTGAAGAATCTGCAGGGCAGGTACGAGCACGTGCAGAACGCACTGGGGCATTGCACGACACTTTGTATCTAGCCGCCGAATCAAATTTAGATGTTCTCTTCGGTCACGTAGATCAGCTCAAGCCTTCCTTAATCATCGTTGACTCTGTGCAGACTATGCACGCTCCTGGCGTCGAAGGAGTTGCAGGCGGTGTTGCACAGTCCCGTGCGGTCACTGCTGCACTGACGACGCTGGCTAAATCTACTGGTATTCCCGTCTTATTGGTGGGGCACGTAACCAAAGATGGCAACGTTGCTGGTCCGCGTGTGTTGGAGCACCTAGTGGATGTCGTGCTGAACTTCGAAGGCGACCGCCAATCTTCATTACGTATGTTGCGCGGCATCAAAAACCGCTTTGGCGCCACGGATGAAGTGGGGTGTTTTGAGCAAACTACTGCTGGTATTCGCGAGGTAGCTGACCCCTCTGGTCTGTTCCTTTCTCACCGCGGTACTACCCCAGATGGCTCCGCTGTCACAGTTGCTATGGATGGTGTACGCCCAATTTTGGCTGAGGTTCAGTCGCTGACCGTGGATCCGGTAGCTAAGAATCCACGGCGAGTTGTGACTGGATTGGATATCAACCGAGTTTCCATGGTGCTAGCCGTGCTGCAAGCTCGAGCCGGGGAGCGTACAAATGACCAAGACGCCTATGTAGCCACGGTGGGTGGAATGCGCATTACGGAGACTGCAACAGATCTAGCTGTGGCATTGGCAACGTGGTCGTCTCTCCATACAACGGCCCTACCCGCCAAGTTAGTGGTCATTGGAGAAGTTGGACTTGCTGGCGAGCTGCGTCGAGTCCCTAACTTGGAGCGCAGGCTCTTGGAAGCCTCACGCCTGGGATATATCCGCGCCATCGTCCCCGCTGGGCAAGATGTGCACATTGACGGCATTGACGTTGCTTATGCGTCTACGCTGCGGCAGGCTATCGCCATAATTGCGCAGTAAAGCTGCGCGCTCAAAGAGCTCAGAACCATCTTTTGTTTTACTGCAAGTTGAATGTGTACGGCTCGGAAGCGTTGTTTCCAATGACTGTGTGCAAGAAATACGAGCCAGGTTCAGCAGGTGCACGGTTGCTGCACCGGCCATTGTCGTTGGAGCGCAATCGCGACCACAGAGCGGCGAAGCTGCGCTGTTCACCAGCTGGGAATGTGTAAGTTCCGGTCTGCACTGCAGGGTAGCAGTCAATGTCGGACCAAATCCGGGAATTATCTGCAATCGAGTACACCTCGAACCGCAGGGTTTCTTTATCTAAATCGATCTGACAATCGGCCCCTGTTGGGTTGGTGACTGTCATGCCGAAATTTGGTTGCACACCGGTTGGATAGGTGGTGTGGTCCGATGAGGCGGTAATGACCAAATCACTGAGCTCGCATGTTTTCTTGTCTGCCAACGCGGGATCAATGTCAGCACCTGGAGCAGCAGAAGCACTCGCCTGCGCAGAATCCTCCACCGCACTCTCAGCTGAGGTGGTTTCCGTGGCGGTGACCACGCTTGAAGATTGTTGCGCGGCCGCGTCTGCGGGTGTGGCAACCTCGCCGGTTGTCTGTTGGGCAGAGTTGGTGGAGGAGGATCCGCCATTTCCGCCAAGGGCACTAAATGCCCAGAGCAGACCCAAGACCACCACTACGATGACCAAGAATGCCGCAACACGGCGGCGCATGTAGATCTCGCGGGGCAGTTTGTTTGGGGTCTGGTTAGGGTAAGACACAAATTCATGTTATTCCGTAATCGCCGCACAACCGGCGATTTTGCGCTGGGCGTGTCTTAGAAAAGGGTGTTAGACCACGCCGTGAAGAACAACAGGTTCAATGGATGAGCTGTCAATCAGATAGCGTGTGCCAACAATGCCCAAGGTGCCGTCGATAATGCGCTGGTTCAAATTGGGCATGCGGGCCATTATCTGGCGAATGGTGTCTACGACGTTTTGTCGTTCGAAGTCATCGGTGTTGTCGTGTCCGTCTTTTTGCGCCGCCAGAGTGGACAGGGAAATTTTTTCAATGATGGTTCGCTGGAAGCCGGAAGGGATGTGCAGGTTTCCATCCACGAATTCTGCTGTGGCCTTGATAGCTCCGCAGTATTGGTGGCCCATAACCACAATAAGGCTGCAGCCTAGGTTCTCGATGGCATACTCCAGTGACCCCAGGACGGTGTTGTCCACGATGTGTCCGGCAGTACGGATAACGAAGGCGTCACCGAGGCCGAAATCAAATACTAGCTCCACGGGAACACGTGAATCCGAACACGAGAGAACAATCACGCGGGGAGCTTGGCCAGTTACCAAGGCAGTTCGCCGGTGTAAGTCCGTGTTGGGGTGTTGGGCGCGTTCTTCAACGAAGCGCTGATTGCCTTCTTTGAGTTGGTCCCACACAGATTGTGGGTCGTGGTCATGTAGTTCATATGGCACAAGGCTAGATATTACTAGCTAGCCCTTACAATGGGAATGATCATGATTTCTTACCCCGAACTTCTTTCTTGGTTTTCCGTGCACGCCCGCGCTTTGCCGTGGCGCGAGCCCTCGACAACAGCGTGGGGTGTGCTGGTCAGCGAGGTGATGAGTCAACAAACTCCGGTAGCTCGGGTGGCTCCGCAGTGGGAAGAGTGGATGGAAAAGTGGCCTACCCCTGCTCACTTTGCGCGTGCTTCCAAGGCGGAGGTGCTGCGGGCATGGGGAAAGCTTGGTTATCCGCGACGTGCTTTGCGGCTGCATGAATGTGCAGGGGTCATCGTGGAAGAACATGACGGGGAGGTTCCGTGTGACATCGCTAAGCTTTTAGCGCTGCCAGGAATCGGGGACTATACCGCCCGCGCTGTGGCGAGCTTTCATTTTGGGATAAATGTGCCGGTTGTAGACACTAATGTACGGCGAGTTTATGCGCGGGCTATGGAGGCTACCTTCTTACCACCGGCACCCAGCAAGAAGGAGTTGGCCAAGGTCGCAGAAATCACCCCAAGCCCACGCGTCGCCGTTGCACTTATGGAATTAGGTGCGCTTGTGTGCACGGCTAAAAATCCACAGTGCGAGGTCTGCCCGCTACTTAACACCTGCGCATGGCAGGCTGCGGGGTGCCCCGCGCCGCACCCAGATGAGCTCGCCGCAGCGAAGAAGAAGGTGCAGAAATTTGCAGGAACAGACCGTCAAGTGCGCGGTTTGCTTCTCGATGTCCTCCGCGCCAACCCTCTTCCCGTTACCAAGGAACAACTCGATGTAGTGTGGCCGGACGCCGCACAGCGTTCACGCGCGCTATATTCGCTTGTCGATGACGGCCTCGCCGTTCAAAACGACGCCGGCCTTTTCCACCTACCGCATTAAGAGGCTAGAGAATTTACGGCCGGTACGAGAAGTCGATGAGGTGGCCGAAGGTCCAGTCTTTATCGCTAAGCAAGCGGGCTGTCACTAAGCCTGCGCCGATGGAGGCAATAATCAGCGCACTGGTTCCAATGTTGGTCAGTGCTCCATTCATATCTCCGATGGAGAGGAAGTACACAGCCCTAAACATGGCAGCGCCTGGAACCATAATGACTGCTGCCGGAATGGTCATCGTGATACGCGGCAAGCGAACCAGCCTGGCCGTCACAGCTCCTAGTAGACCCACTCCCAACCCACCAATTAATGCAGCAATGGAGACCGGTGCTCCGAGCTCAAGAAAAATGAAACGAATGAGGTTCGCTACCGTACCAATTGCGGCAGCAACCAGCACCATACGGCGGGAGGAATTGAACAAGAAGGCAAACCCTGCCACGCCTAAGAAGCTTGCCACTGCTACTTCTAGTAGCCACAACTCGCCCATGGGAACCGGCTGCGGCTCAGGATCTAAACGGGTCGCCCAGCTCACAATCGACACAGTCAAAGTCGCGGCCGTAACAATGGTAAGCGCGTAGGTTAAACGGGCCATACCAGCGTCAAAGTCAAAACGCGCTAAGTCAATGAGCGAGGAGAACAGCGGGAACCCGGGAATCAAAAACAGCACCGCCGCGATATACCCCGCTGAAAGATCCGCTGGCAAAGCCCACCCCAAGGCTCCAACGATGAGGGTAAGAAGCCAATATGTTACTGAGGCCGTCAGAGCCCCGGCAATGACGCCACCTATCTGCTGCACGTGAAAACTATGCAGAGTGTGGCGCATCCACTGGCCAGCAAAAGCCGCAACCGCGACTAAAGGCAACGCCGCCCAGGGCAAGATATTAAGCAATGCGAAGCTGGCACATGCAATAGCAGCCGCGAGGGAAAGCACCCACCACGACCACCTTTTGACCACATAATTTTCAATATCATCTAACGCCGCGTTGAGGTCGGCTGCCGTCATCCCATATGTCAAACGATTGTGGTTTAGATCTTCTAGCGCTTCAATACGGGAAGCGTCAATCGCCGGCGATTGTTGGCGGGCGACAACTGTCCTAAACTCCGAACCGCGATGGAACGTACACGTAATCAAGGTAACGCCAACTGTGGCATCCAAACGGTCAAAACCTAAAGCACGCGCCGCACGCTTCATTCCGCGCACTACCCTGTAGCCGGAAGTTCCCGCGCCCATCAACATCATGCCAAGGCGCAAAACGGCATCGGCCTCGATGCCCATTTGCCGGTATTCTTCGGACCTCATTGGTTCTTTTTATTTCCAGCTTCCGCGAAAGTTCAATCCACCGGGCAATTTCACCCACA
>JAXFXA010000006.1:0-41661 GCA_034091885.1 Corynebacterium sp. | reverse complement strand
CGGTGTAGCTCACAATAGGCAGTGCCGGCCCGAACTGCTCCTCGGCCACCAGTGGATTATCAGCATCGATATCGGCAACTAGAGTAGTGGGATAGAAATTGCCCGGGTGATCATAATCTGGATCACCTCCAAGGAGAATGTGTGCACCGGAAGCCTTAGCAGCCTTGACCAACGTATCGACAATGTTGAATTGTTGCCGGTTTTGCAGCGGACCAAGGACGTTGTTTTCCTCGGTACCCACACCCATTGGTGTCGCCTTCGCAACTTTCACGAGCTCTTCGCAGACCTCGGAATAGAGAGACTCCGGAACATAAAGCCGCTTCATCGCCGCGCAGGTCTGGCCGGAATTAATAAATGCACCCCAAAATAGATCCTGTGCAATATCTGCTGGCACGGCATCATCAAGCACGATACCTGCATCATTACCACCTAACTCCAACGTGAGACGGGTCAGGTTATGAGCAGAAGACTCGACAATCTTTTGCCCCGTCTTAGTCGAACCAGTGAACGTTATCTTCTGGATTCCCTCATGGCGTGACAGTGCGGCACCTAATTCTTTGCCGCCAACCACCACATGCAAAACATCTTGCGGTAAGACACCATTGAGTACTGCGCATAATGCCCGGACAGATAGCGGCGTGAACTCGGAAGGTTTCACTATGACCGCATTGCCCATCCGCAATGCGGGAGCGAGCTGCCAAATAGCAGTCATCATGGGCCAGTTCCACGGACCAATCGCGCCCACGACTCCTAGCGGCCGATACGTCACAGAAGCTCGAACACCTTCATCATTTATTTCATAATCAGGAGATTCGAGTGCAGCCGTTGCACGAAGCCACGCAATACACGCACCCACCTCAAACCGTGCATTCGGACCATTGAGAGGCTTACCCTGCTCACGTGTCAGCAATTGCGCGAGAGCCTCCGCCGACTCTTCCAGCGCATCCGCAGCTTGGTTTAGAATCTCACATCGTTGCTCTTCCCGGAGCTGCGCAAACTGTGGCTGTGCCCTATGCGCCGCCGCAATTGCCTGATCAAGATCAGCAGGAGAATCCTGACGCGACCGTCCAATAAGCTCCCCAGTAGCAGGGTCAATACACTCACGTCCCTCAGGAGCAGTGACAGTCTTCAATGCATCTTCAACTGATTCGAACTTGATCATTTCAGACTCCTTTTCTTATAAAACGACGCAAAATAGTGTGAAAGGTTAATTGTAGGGGTTGCTGATACCTACAAAAGTCCCAAGAACTTCCGCGCTAACGAGTTATAGGCCTTGACCGTGAGGTCGAGGTCTTCGAGAAAGAGATGCTCGTCGTGGCTGTGGAGTTGGGAGTTGGCAGATGCCATGTCGCGGGCACGGGCGTGCATCGCAAAGCCGAAGGCGGTTCCGCCTAGGCGGCGGGCGAAGCGGAGATCAGAACCGCCGGTGGCGTGAACTGGGATGACGTCGGCAGTGGGGAAGAATTCCTTGGTGGTGGATACGATGGCGTCCCATAACGGGCCGGATGGCTCGGAGTGGGTGGCATCTTCGCAGATGAGGTGTTCTATTTCGACTTCATCGGCAAGCTCGCCCAAGGCTGCGCGGAGGAAATTGTCCAAATCTTCCTGTGTTTGGCCGGGGAAGGGGCGAATGTCCATCTCCAGCCATGCGTGGGAGGGTAGTACATTGATGGCGCTGCCGGCGCGCAGCACGGTTTGCGCGATGGTGGTGTGGGAAAAGGCATGAGCATAGGCCGCTAGGTCACCGAAATTTTCATAGTCGGTATCTTCGCCCACGCCGGCGCGGAGTCGGGCTTCGGTGTCGGCATCGAATTTGAATGCGCGGACAAAGCCTTCCCATGTCTCATTGCTTACGGCGGGAGGCTGTGCGGCGGCGATACGGCGAGCGACCTCGCCAATTTTCACTATCGCCAAATCCTTGCCAAATGGCGTTGAACCGTGACCGGCGTCGCCATGGACGTGTAGGCGACGCTGACCAGCGCCTTTTTCGCCGACATTAAATCCTATGGCATCGGAACCATCGCGGGCGGGAAGATGAGAGCCGCCAGTTTCAGAAAGGCAATTCTTCCAGGAAAAAGCATCGGGTTTGTTGCGGGCAATCCATCCGGCGCCGAGGCCTCCGCGCGCTTCCTCATCGGCGAGGGCAACGAAAGTTAGTGTGCCTGCGGGAGAGTTGCCGGCTTGCGCAGCGCGAGCGATCTCCCTGGTGACAGCGGCTTGGGCGGCGGTGATAAAAAGCATGTCGACTGCGCCGCGGCCATATAGTTTGCCGTCTTCGATGATGGCATCGAAAGGCGGTTTGGTCCACTGCGCGGCATCGACAGGCACGACGTCGATGTGTCCGAGGAACGTGAGCGGCTCGGCTGTGGTGTCGGCGCCGGGGACGGTAAAGGCTGCGGATACACGCCCGGGATGGGGCTCGAAGCGCTGTACGGAGACGTCCACGTCTGCGAAGAACTCTTCTAGAGTCTCTACGTTGCGCACCTCGTGACCGGAATCTGCGTGAAATTCATTGACGCAGGCATTGCGGATCAGGTCTTGGAGGAGTGCGAGGGTGTCATCGTACAAGCTCATGAGGTACATCGTAGCTTTAATGCGTGAGTGGTTGTAGTTGCGTGTTTACCCCCGCCAGGGGTAAATTGAACCCCGTTCAGTCAAATTTTAGAGGTTCTTGAACGGTGTTCAAGTTTGTGTCGTATGATGATTGCCCATGAGCATCCTCGACATTGCCCGTGAAAAAGCCCTCGAACAAGGCGTTGGCCTAAATCAAGATGAAATCTTGGAAGTACTCCAAAGCTCCGATGAGCAACTGGAACAACTTGCAGACATCGCCCACCAAACCCGCCTGAAGTGGCGCGGACCAGCCGTTGAAATTGAAGGCATCATTTCCATCAAGACCGGTGGCTGTCCCGAAGACTGCCACTTTTGTTCCCAGTCCGGCCTTTTTGAATCCCCTGTCCGCGCTGCCCGTTTAGATGTACCCGAGCTCGTCGAAGCAGCCCGCACCATGAAAAAGGCTGGCGCTATCGATTTCTGTATTGTTGCTGCCGTTAAGTCCCCAGACCAGTCGCTTTTGGACCAAGTAGCTGCGGCCGTACCAGTGATTGAACAAGAAGTTGATATCGACGTTAACTGCTCTTTGGGCACGCTGACCTTGGAACAGGCAAAGCAGCTGAAAGAAATGGGCATTAAGCGCTACAACCACAACTTGGAAACCTGCCGCAGCTTCTTCCCGAACGTTGTGACCACCCACTCATGGGAGGAGCGCAAGCAAACTTTAGAAAATGCGCGCGCAGCGGGGTTGGATACCTGCTCAGGTGGCATCATCGGCCTAGGTGAGTCCATAGAACAGCGCGCCGAGTTCGCCGCACAGCTTGCTGAGATCGCTCCTGAGGAAGTTCCCATGAACTTCCTCGACCCACGCCCAGGTACCCCATTTGCGAACCACCCGCTAGTTCCTATGGGTGAGGCTTTGCGCGCCGTCGTTGCTTTCCGCTTAGCGATGCCCCGAACCATCCTCCGTTTTGCTGGTGGCCGCGAACTCTCCTTGGGTGAAGATGGAGCAGAAAAGGGTCTGCTGTCAGGTATCAACGCGATCATCGCGGGCAACTACCTGACCACTTTGGGCCAACCCATTGAAAAAGATCTGGACATGCTCTCCCGCATCGACATGCCGCTGAAGGCCCTCTAGAAGCAGCAGCCATGTCTGATATAAACCAAGCGTCTGTGTGGCCTCCGCAATTAGGGGATCTAGCTGCGGCGGTCCTTGCTGGGGAGGCACCACGATTCCACCCCAATACTGGTGACGACCTTTCAGAGATTGAGGATGTGGCCTTGCATCCGTCCGCCCGCGCTGGACTAGATGCGCCGCGTTTTTGCCAAATATGTGGCCGCCGGATGGTGGTGCAAATCCGCCCAGATGGTTGGTTGGCCACGTGTTCGCGGCATGGAGATCTGGACTCTGTATTGCTTGACCGTTAAGTAATTCCAGTTCAACGGTATGGTTGACACTATGCCGTTCGATGACGCTGCGGTCCAGCTCGCCCATAAGTCAGCATTGCGCTCTATTGCGCGTGTGGTGGAAGAAACCACCACTTCCACTCCTGCGCAGCAGGCAGTAGAGGAAATTAGACAGCAGTTGGAGCTCGGCCCAGCTGCTGTCCTTACCGGAGCAGGGGTGTCTACGGATTCGGGAATTCCGGATTACCGTGGTCCGCGAGGTTCGCTTTCCAGGCATCGGCCGATGACGTACCAGGAGTTTTTGTACGATGACGCCGCAGTTCATCGATACTGGGCGCGTAGTTTTGTGGGGTGGCGCATTATGAATACCGCTCGCCCCAACTCCACACATTTCGCGCTAGTTGAGCTCGAAAGAGCTGGCTATGTCAATGGGATTATTACGCAAAACGTTGACGGTTTGCACACCCAAGCTGGCAGCCGCAACGTTATTTCTTTACACGGAAATTTAGATCACGTTGTTTGCTTAGAGTGTGGGCAGCTGGAGGCCCGCACTGCATTCGACGTCCGCTTGGCGGAGGCCAACCCAGGTTATTTAGAGTCCATTCGCGTTGAATCTTCCATGGTCAATCCTGACGGCGATGTGACGTTGGATGAGGCGCAGGTAGCGCGTTTTCATCTGGTGAAGTGCACAGCGTGTAGTTCACCCAAGCTCAAGCCTGATGTGGTCTACTTCGGCGAAGATGTCCCCGCAGTCCGCAAGCAGGCAGCATATCAATTGCTTGCCGATGCATCATCGCTCCTCGTCGCCGGGTCCTCCCTCGCAGTGATGAGTGGGATGCGCTTTGTCTTGGAAGCTTTGAAACAAGGTAAACCCGTCGCAGTTATTAACGGCGGACCAGGTCGTGCTGATTCTCGTGTCACTACGCTGTGGCGTACCCCTGTTGCGCCGGCGTTTTCCGAGCTGTTAGATGTTTTGGGTCTTTCTTAGGGTTGTCTAAAATCAGTCATATAAAGCTGGCGGATGATGGTGCGCACGATGGCGCGAACACGCCGGTCCATGGGTAGGTCGTGGTGGAGGACTACCGCGCGTTTATCAAAGTCTTGGACGTAAATATTGCGTACGGTTCCATCTTTGACCTGCGATGGGTCAAGAAAGCACGTCTCTGGTGGCACCACAACTGCGTCGGATTTGGTGGCAATGTTGGTATAAGTAACGCCTCCATCAGTATCCCCGCCTTCATTGATGGCTCTTAAGAGAGGGCTCCCCACGATTTGCTGGGCACCGGCGGGACCAAAGAAGGAATCGATGACCGCAGAAACGACGGAGTCTGACCTATATGTGGTTATCAACTGGGAAATAATTCCGCCCTGGGTGGTGCCATGATTAGGTGAGCCAAGGCAGATTAAGTGGCGCACATGGTGCGCGCCACCGAGGACGCGCATCCAATAACGCGCAACTAGCCCGCCTTGTGAATGCCCAATGACCACGACCTTTTCTGCACCGGAGGCATGTTTTACTGCCTCAACATAGGCAGCTATCTGCTCAGCTGAGTCAGGGATGAGACCTGTGGCGCGGGTGCCGTAGTCGGGTGCGAATACCGCCCAGCCATCGAAACGCAGCTCCCCACCGAGTAGTTGCCACACGCCCTTGGAATCAATAGAACCGTGAAGAAGAATAATGGCCCAGGGGCGTTGCGGCGTCACCTTGGCGGTCCAATCATCTTCGAATATGCCGCGCGGCTTAAGTCGTGCACCTAGTGGCAGGTAATTTACAGGGCTGCCGGAGCCAGCATAAGAGAGTGCGACGTTTGATGTTGCCTGCTGGAGGCGGGTACTAGGTCCAGACGTCATATCGAAGAAACCATCACTTCCGTGGCGCTTTTTCAGCATCGCTACGATTTCTGCTGCTACGTCTTCCCGTAATGCGCTGGCAGGTGCTTGTGTGCGGCTTCCCACGATACGCGGGGATTTGCGCAGTTCCTTCATTTCACTGAGGGGCGACTTGTCCAAAAAAGTGCCCAGCTGCGCGGAAATGATTGCTCGGATATCTCTGTGCGGATCTAAAAATGCCATCCTGCTATACTCCTTATCTGCGCTGCGGCTGTGGGTAGCTCAGTCCACCTAGATGCCCCAGCGTAGCCAATTATCTCCGACTAGGTGAGTTGAGGGTTTCGACATCTCAATAAAAAGTTTGAGAAAATACTTGACCTTTGTGTGGATTGTAGTAAAGTGAGGCTTGCCTAATTACGGGTGGTACTGAGGTTCCGGAGACGAGCTCCACGCCTTCGCTCAGTATCTGAAGATTAGTTATGGGGAGAAAGTCCCACCAGTGCGCAGCTGGTGGGACTTTCGCTGTCCTGTTATTTATGAACATCCACAGGTACAATTTCTAAAAAATAGATTTAAGCTCTACCACGGTTTATATCGTCTTAAATCGTTCCACTTCGCTTGCAGCTGTGTTTGAATGTTTGGCCGTTGCGAGGGCTGTGGCAAGATGACCCCTCGGGGTGGGGCCGTGGAGATAAACGTAGTGAAAACAAGATAAGGAAGGACTGCACGTTATGGATGAAAAACTTATTGCGGCTATGAGCAAGCAGGTAACCAGTGAGCATGAAGCAGCGTTGGTGTATACCCAGCTTGCATATGAAATGGACAACTTGTCTTTTCCAGGTATGCGCGACTGGTTTAAGGCACATGCCGAAGAGGAGCACCTTCATGCTGAGAAGTTTGCCAACCACCTCTTGGCACGTGGATACCGGGTTGAACTGGGGAATATCAGCTTTGCAGCACTGAAAGCCGAGACTCCCCTGGATGCTTTCGAGGCAGCTTTAGCTCATGAAAAGAAAGTTTCAGAAGAAATCCGCACCATTGCGCGGATTGCTGATGAAGTAAAGGATTTGAGCTCGCGCACCATCATCAACTGGTTCTTGGATGAACAGATTGAAGAGGAAGCAACAGTTTCAGAAATCCTGGATCAAATCAAGCTTGTTGGCAATGACGGTTCAGGTCTGTTAAGGATTGACGCCGCCTTAGGCCAGCGCACGCTTGCGGCTCCGACTACTGCGTAGAGCGCTGAGCTTGTGTGTGTGTGGGGGGGGGGGGTGGTAATAGCTGCCTATTATTTGAGCCTAAATGCGACAGCCTCGCACACTGTACTGGAGCGAGGCATCATCGCGTTGGCTAAAAGCTTGTTGCTGCCAGCACGCCCATTGGCCTTATTTCCTCAATAAGCTTGCCCACCTATCTTCTGGGTACTTCACTGGGCGTTGGCGCTGTGTTACTGGTCAATCCAGCTATGCGGTTTAACGGATGGGTCGGTCGTAGGTACCGACGAGTTTAGAATCATCGGGTTTGAGCTGAAGCGGTAGGCGCAAAATCGGATCAAGAGCGACAGCGCGAGCGATGGCACTGACAATTTCACGGTGAGTCGGAATGACGCGCAACTGCGGTTTGATGTCGGGGTGGCTGCCAGTGCGTAATGCTCTGGCAAAGATGCGGCTGGCGTGGGGGTCATCGATAAACGCTGAACCTGCGATGGTGATCGTCTGTGGATTATGCTGGTTGGCGAGTTCGGCGGCGACGGTACCCAAAAGGTGCGCGCGTTCATCGAGAAGCGTGCGAGCCTGTGCGTTAGTAGCAGCGAGTTCGGCGGCGGCCTGCAACGTAGTCACCGGAGCAGGGGCGCCTAGACGAGAATTAATAGCTGCCAAAATTGCGGCAGTAGATAAGGCTTCCTCTGTGGGCGTGCCCAGTAAGGACAGTAATTCCGAGGTAGTGGTGGGCAGCGGATTAATTTGAGAAACACCTTCAGGTGTGGATAAAGCGGCGCCTATGGAGTCATCTGCAAAAAAGACCATGACGGAATCGGTGGAATCTGGTAGAACTCCTTGGGTCTCCGAGCCCAAAATGGCCGAAATAGCTGAGGAAACCACCACGGGGACTCCGAATTGATACCGCAGCTTGGCTCCGATATCTACACCTTTCCATCCTAGGTTGGATGCCCACACGAGACCGCTCTCATCCACTGACCCGGACGTGGTAACACCCATCGACACGAGCTGGCGCTTTACGCCCGTTTTCAGGCGATTGACTCCTGCAATGACGTGCTCAATAAAATCTTCCTCGCTCAAAGTGGCTACGGGTGTGGGGATGGAGTCCTCGCGAATGGTGCGTCCATGGGTGTCATAGAGCCCAATGTAACTGGCAGAAGTACCCACGGAAATACCGGCGAGCATCCAATTGTTTTCTGCGATTTCAAGTGGAACCGTTGGACGTCCACGGCCACGGGTCCGAGTTAAGTCGGCGCGCTCTTGGACGAGTCCCGCTTCCAAGAGTGCAGCGATGGCGCGAGTGATGGTGGGTTGGGACAATCCGGTGGCATCGACAAGCTCATTGCGGGTGATGATGGGGTTCAGGCGCACCAAATGTAGGCAGCGTGCTGCAGGAGTGCGGGGATGGGTGAACACCGGACCGGGTTTGATCATGAATGCATAATAGCCCACCTAGACTGCCTTGTCTATTGGATAGGGGCGCCGGTCACACTAAGCGGTCTATTCCAGATAGTCAAAGAGGGTCAAAAACTACGGCACATCCCTGCGTTAATCACTTGCGGGTGCCGGAATAATATCTGCTAAACAGGTGGCACGACCTTCCACCCATACCGTGGCCAAGCGAGTCAGCTCTGTGGGCTGTGGAGAGATCTCAATAATCGGCGTGCCCAATTCCGCTGCAATAACAGGCAGGCCAGCCGCGGGTTGAACAACTCCCGAGGTGCCGATAATCACCACCAGATCAGCCTCTTGCATCCGCCGCATGGCAGTATCCCATTCACGGTTAGGCAACGGCTCCCCAAACCACACCACGCCCGGGCGCACGAGGTTATGGCACAGCGGACATTCAGGCGGGGCATCGTAGTGAACCTCGCCGCGCCACGGGCGTGAACACATACAACAGCGGTACTCAAACAAAGAACCGTGGAGATGAACCACATTTTTGCTGCCAGCCCGCTCGTGGAGGTTGTCAATGTTTTGAGTAGTCACGGAGACATCGGCAGGCCATGTGGCAATCGCGCGGTGACCGGCGTTAGGCTGTACGCTCTCTGCTACCTGGCGACGGTGAAAATACCACTGCCACATGGTAAGTGGGTCCTTTGCCCACGCATCAATTGAAGCCAAATCCTGCGGGTCAACGTTTTCCCACACGCCGGTATTTTCATCGCGATATGTCACAATCCCGGATTCCGCAGACATTCCCGCACCCGTGAAAACTTCTACGCGGCGCGCTGAGGCGGCTAATTCGCGTGCTGCAGCAATTGCATCCATGACTACTATTTAAGACTATGAACATCAGCTCTGCTAGCACCCCAGCACACACAACTTCGGCCACGGCAGTGCCTGCCGGCGAAAATGCGGGAGTGCGCTCAGTTGCGGTTTACTGCGGCTCCGCGCTGGGAGATTCTCCCGCATTTGCGCAGGCAGCGCGCCGCGTAGGGCAGGAATTAGCGCACCGCGGCATACGGTTGGTCTATGGCGGCGGCAAGGTGGGACTCATGGGAGAAGTGGCCAATGCGGCGCTCGCAGCGGGCGGCGAGGTAATAGGAGTTATCCCGCAGCAATTAGTCGGCCGTGAGCTCGCCCATGATGACCTCACCACTTTAGAGGTGGTTGACACCATGGCGCAGCGCAAGACCCGCATGGAAATGCTTGCCGATGCCTACGTGGCCCTCCCCGGCGGCGTGGGCACCTTAGAAGAGGTCATCGAAGTGCTTACCATGCAACAACTCGGCCATCTGCACGGGCCCGTTGGATTATTAAACATCGAAGGCTTCTGGAACCCTTTCATGGCCACACTGCACAATAGTGCTGACAGAGGATTCGTGGGAAGAAACTACATTGATGCCATAGCGTTATCTAGCGATATTGCAGAAATTTTGGATAAATTCGCAGGTTGGCAGCCTATGGGCAACAAATGGGACTAAATGTGACACGTAAGTGCCGTGTCTCGGGTGGAAATTAGCGCATTAACCCTAATAGACTCATGCTCCATGAGTTCCGAGCAAAAGACGGTGCGCCAACCATCCTTGTTGGACGCCTCCTGCGATAACTTCTTGGCCGACATGGCCGAACTATCACCTACCGAAGCCACAGCCTGGGGCATCGACGGTTTAGACGGCGAGCTGCAGGATTTCTCACCCGAATACTACGAAGCAATTGCTGACCGCACCCGCGACATGGTTGCGGACTTGGACGCACTCGACGACAGCACCGATGAGTCCGATGACGATGATGACTTCGATGACGTCGACTACGTCACCGCCGCCGTCCTGCGCGATCGCCTCTGCCTCGACCTGGACCTCCACCACGCACACGAGGATATCCGCCAGCTCAATAACATCAGCTCACCAGTGCAGATCATCCGCGACACCTTGCTGCTCATGCCACATGAGACAGA
The DNA here is from genome assembly GCA_034091885.1 of Corynebacterium sp. Taxonomy (GTDB): domain Bacteria; phylum Actinomycetota; class Actinomycetes; order Mycobacteriales; family Mycobacteriaceae; genus Corynebacterium. The sequence goes on along the minus strand of JAXFXA010000006.1, from coordinate 31,251 downwards.
AGAACAGCGCGATGCCCTTCGCTCCCGCCTCGACAAGATTGAAGGCGCCCTCCAAGGTCACCGCAAGTCCTTGCTCGAAGCCGCCAGCCACGGCATGGTTCCACCTACTCGCCAGATCAACGAAGTCATTGGTCAATGCAACGCCCTTGCTGATACCAAATCCATGCTTGACCAGCTAGGACTCGATGAAGACACTCCGGAGATCGAAAAAGCCAAGGTCGCTTTTGAAGACTTCTCCGCATGGTTGTCGTCTGAACTCCAAACCCACTCTGTCAACGAAGACGCCGTGGGTCGCGAACGCTACACTCGCTTTTCCCGCCTATTCATCGGTGATTCCGTAGACCTCGATGAAGCCTATGAATGGGGTCTTAGTCACCTGCGCGACATCGCGGCGGAGCAAGAAAAACTCGCCGAAGACCTCTACGGGTCAGGCACCACAGTGCGTGCCGCCGTACGCAAGCTTAACGATGACGAGCGCTACCAACTCCACGGCACTGATGAACTCCTCGAATGGATGCAACAAGCCGCCGACAGGGTAATCACCGAACTCAACGGCGACTACTTTGACATCCCTGAAGAAATCCAAACCATCGAATGCCGCATTGACCCCGCCGGCACCGGCGGATTCTTCTACACCCCACCTTCTGATGACCTTTCCCGTCCTGGACGCATGTGGTGGTCAGTGCCCGCCGGACAAGAAACCTTCCACACCTGGCAAGAACTCACCACCGTCCACCACGAAGGCGCGCCGGGCCACCATCTGCAAATAGGTACAACCTTGCTGCAGCCAGAACTCAACTCTTGGCGCCGCAACGCCTGTTGGACCTCAGGTCACGGCGAAGGCTGGGCGCTTTATGCCGAATCGTTGATGGCCGAGTTAGGGTACATGGACGATCCCGGCTACCGCATGGGTCTCCTAGACTCTCAGCGTTTCCGCGCCGCCCGCGTCGTCGTAGACATCGGATTACACCTAGGTAAGAAGATGCCAGACGGCTCTGGGGTATGGGACAAAGCCCACATGAAGTCCTTCATGCGTGAAAACAGCGCCATGGATGACGCCAACCTCGCGTTCGAAGTTGCCCGTTACCTCGGCTGGCCAGGTCAAGCCCCGAGCTACGCCATCGGCGAACGACTCTGGCTCAAAACTCGCGAACAAGCCATCGAACAAGGCATGACCAAACGCGAGTTCCACACCAAAGCCCTCGCACTTGGCTCCATACCAATGTCAATCCTGCGCGAGAACATCCTCGATTAAACAACAACGGGAAGCCCTCCGTGATGGGAGGTGCTTCCCGTTGCTTTTGGATAAAAATAAGGTTGCTTTACTCAGTGTGGAGGAGTAGCTAAGCAGAGGGCTGTGGTTCCGTGGATGCTGGAACGTAGTCGTCGTGCTTTCTTTCTGTCTTATCGATGACTACCGCGGCAGTGAAGTCTCCAGTCACGTTCATCATCGTGGAGAATTGGTTGAGAAGAAGATCAATACCGATCAATACACCGATGATCTCAAGCGGTATTCCGGCTTCGAGATAAAGCATTGAAGTTGCAATTGGTCCTCCACCTGGAACACCCGCGATACCGATAGAAATAGCGGTTGTGAGAAGGACCAGAATAATCAATTCAGAGAGACTAAAGGTAATGCCTGCAACGTTAGCGCCGACGATCGTGTACAGCGGGAGTCGCAGTGCGAGACCGTCCATATTAATTGTGGAACCGAGCGGAATCACGAATCCACTGATTCCACTAGAAATTTGCGCTTTCTCTGCTTGCCGTAAAGATACAGGCAAGGTAGCAGAGGAACTGCCAGTGGACAGGGCGGTCAGCATTACTGGTCCAACGTTCTTGAAGAATCGAGGAATGCTCTCGCGCACTGCAAGTATGGAGCCGAGGTAAATCACAATGAAGTGTATTAGCGCTGTGGCGAGGAAAATAACCATAATCCATGCGACCGAACCTAAAGTGTCCCAGCTTTGCCCACCTAGTGTGGAGGCTGTCAACGCGAACACGCCGATTGGGGCATAAAGGAGTATTCCGTTGAGGAGCATGAAGGTTACATCTTTTAAAGCTTGGATACCGTGAAGAAGAAAGTTTGCCCGCTCCGCTGTTTGCGTTGAAGCAGACTCACGAAGCATAGAGATAGCTATTCCGACAATAATCGAGATGAATACAAGAGCGAGCATATCTGCATTGGCAATCGCTTCCACGATATTTACAGGTACGATGCCCAGAACCATATCTGCCACAGAAGTTTCCGTTGGTTCTTTTACTGCCGACGTACCTATATTGTCTATGGAAATTCCTTGGCCGGGATTAGTGAGAAGCGCCGAGAGAAGTCCCAATGTAGCTGCAATCAGAGTGGTGAATAGATAGAATAACGTAGCCTTTGGACCAACTCTCTTCAAACTCGATTGGGGAGCATCAGCCAGTGCTACCACGACAGACAGGATTACTAGGGGAACCACAATCATTTGTAATAATCGCAGGAAAAGCGATCCTAGTGGCGATAAGACCTCAGCTTTTTCACCTAATGCAATTGCGAAAATGATGCCGCAAGCAAAGCCAACTGCCAGTTTTTGGATGAGTGAGGAATCACGATATTTAGCCCACAACTTAATCATCTCCTTTTTCAGTATTCATTCTTGTGAAGTATTCAGCGACAATTGATAGCCCTCTGACTAAGTCTTGTTCGGCGGTAGAAAATGAAAGGCGAATATGATGCTCTCCATCTGGGCCATATTCAGAGCCTGCGCGAGTTACAACACCTAATTCGGCTAGATCCTGGACTACTTCGACTGATGGTTTGTCGCTGTAATAGCGAATAAATGTATAAAAAGCGCCCTCGGGCTCAATCAACTTGATATTGGGAACCTTATGTAGCTTCTCAACCACGATGTTTCGACGTTCCGAATACTCTTTAGCCATTGATTCGACTGTTGATTCTTCCAAATCAAGAGCTTGCAGTGCAGCATACTGGACAGCCGTGTTAAGCGAACCGTTTACGGTCCGGTGGAAAAGGGCTGCTGCGTTTGTTACTGATTGGTTTGCAATTAGATAACCTATCCTCCAGCCGGTCATAGCAAACTTTTTGGAAAAAGTTTGGATGTAAACAATGTTCTGGTTCGAACCGCTCAGGGACAAGATAGACGTAAAGGATTTTTGACCATACACCAGGGAAGAATAGGCTTCATCACACACAAGTAGAGTCTCAGTATCCCGAACCAATTCTATTAAACCCTCGAGCTCCGCGCGCGAATGTACAATTCCATTGGGATTGGACGGGTTTGAGAAGATCACCATTTTTGCGCCACTTATATGGCTGCGAATTTCATCGAAATCAAAGTGTAAATCGTCGGCAAGCTTTATGAAATCTACTTCGCCGCCTGCAAGAGTTACTAGATCAGCGTAGAGAGAATAGGCTGGCTGTGGAATAACAACGCGATCGCCGGGGCCGATTTGGGAGAGTATCAGCGCAGATAGTGCAGCAGTCGCCCCTTGAGTTACTAGGACTTGTTCCGGGGTCAGTTTCAACTGGGAATTACCGGAGCACTCGTACTGGATAATTCTCTGTCGAAGCTCAGGGAGGCCTTGTTGGTCGGCATAGTGTGTTTCCCCCTCATGTAGAGCTTGTATTGCAGCATTTACGATTTCAGGTGGAGTTTCAAAATCTGGTTCTCCCATTGCCAAAGAGACTGAGCCAGGGGGCGCGGGGGCGAGAGGAGGCCGCTTGGTTGATTTTTCGAGAGCAGTTATCCTTCTAGCAGGCATTTGTTCTCCTTCCAGAACGTTTCCAATCGTTTTGAATTCTTAACCGGAATGCTCCTTCAGCAGCTTGAACTTCTTCGGCTCCTGTAATGACTTCAGCAATTCTGTTTTGAGGAATGATTACTGCTCCATCGTTATCTGCGACGATTACATCACCAGGGTTAGCGACTATTCCACCGCATGCTGCAGGCATTCCGAGTTCTCCAGGGCCGTTTTTCCATGGTCCCGCTGCTGTAAGTCCGGTTCCGAAAATTTGAAGGCCTTGTTTTTCTAGCTCATCTTTATCACGGACAGCTCCATCGATAACGGCTCCTTCAATTCCCACCTTGAGCATCATGTCACCGACTAAATCCCCCAGAATGGCGCGACTCGTTTGGCCTTTTGCATTGATAACAAACACGTCGTTTGGTTCTGCTAGATCCAAAGCTTTGTGTACTGCCAAGTTGTCGCCTTCTGCGACCGTAATAGGAAACACAGTCCCTACCAGCAGAGAATTCCCAGCAATTCTCTTGATTCTTGAATCAAGGCTGGTCATTCTGCCAAGAACATCAGAGATTATAGCTGTGGGATACTTCTTTAATTTCTCCAAGATCTGTGGAGAAACCCTCTCCCAATCCATTGACCCGAACAATAGATTTGTATCTGTAGCACTAACCAGCACTGTTTCCACCTTTCTTGCAAAACTTCGTTGTTCTGTTGGAATCCACCTTGGTCCGGTGAAAGCTCATTAAAGGTTTTGCGTGCTTAAAGCACTGAAAATTGAAAGTTTGTCTGAACCTACCTTCCACTCCTTAAGTGAGAACTTATTCTCGGATAGTATGTATTTTGTGTCACACCGGCAACGAATTTTGATACATTCTTCACTAAGTACACCTTTTTGGGTGGAATAGTGGCTAAGGGGTTGGAGATTGTGGACCTTCAGAAAAAATCTGTAAGGCAACGTGCAGTGCGTAGCGACAGCCTTAAGAATCGGCAGCTGATAATCGCCGCATTAGAAACGTCCATTAAGAATGGGAACACTAACCCCACTATGACCGAAATAGCGAAAGAGGCAGGTTTGGCACCTGCAACGGCATATCGCTATTTCCCGACCTTGGACTCACTGCATCGCCAGTTTTTGCTGTCTGTGATTGAGGAGTTAGACCTACAAACCGAAGAGCTTTCGGGTCAAGGAGAGGACTTATTCCGAAAGAAATTACGAATCTGGATGAAGATTGTCGAAGAAGCTGGACCTGCTATGGTGTTCGTGAGCTCAAGGTTCGGATTTCTAGATCGGTTATTCTCTGGGGAAGCTCATGTAAAAGCATTGGAAAAGGTGTGGGGGATACCGATTAAACAAATTCTTGAAGAGCAATCGATAGATTTGCAGTGGTATCCGATAGCTTTTGCTCTCTTTAATGCCCTAATAAACGTACGCGACATATTGGATTACAAACGTTCGACTGATTGGAGCGCTGAAGAACTGGAAGAGTTTCTAGCAGCAACGTTCATAGAATCGGTCCGTAGTTTGGGATCGCTGCGTTCTCCAGGGAGGACTCTTCCGGCGAAAGAGGACGAAGCAGAATTTTGCAACAGATAGTTCTATCGGCTTAGAGAACCACGGAGTTTTAACGTTTATGCTGAGACAATGGATTTAGAACTTGCCCAATGGCTACTGCTGATCCTAGGTGCGGGCGCTGCTGGGTGGATTGATGCGGTGATTGGCGGCGGTGGGTTGGTGCTCATTCCGCTAATCATGGCGGTAATTCCGGGTATTGCACCAGCGACGGCGCTTGCTTCCAACAAGGTGGCGGCGGTGGCAGGCACGTCATCGGCAGCCATGCTAATGGTGCGGCGGGTGCAATTGCCGGTGAAAGAAGCGCTGACCTATGGAGTTATAGCTAGCGCATGTTCAGCAACAGGTGCCTTAGCGGTGACGTTAATCCAAGACACGGTGATCCGTCCGCTGATTATCGTGTTGTTGCTGGCTGTGGGAATATTTGTGAGTGTGCGGCCACAGTTTGGCACTGAAACAGGTGCGGAAATTCGCGGCGGTTGGCGGTGGCTGGTTGCACTCATTGCAGCAGGTGCCATTGGCTTTTACGATGGCGTTTTTGGACCGGGTACGGGCATGTTTTTAATAATGAGCTTCACCGCGGTGTTCTCCCAGAGCTTTTTAAAATCTGCAGCAATGGCCAAAGTAGTCAACACATTCACCAACCTAGGTGGATTGTTTACTTTCATCATCGGTGGTCACATCTGGTGGACGCTGGGGCTTACACTTGCTGTGGCCAACATCCTGGGCGCCCAGCTCGGTGCCCGTACCGTGCTGCGCGGCGGAACGAAACTTATCCGCTTTGCGCTCCTTGGCCTTGTCGTGGTCATGTCGACGTATTTGGCCTGGCAGCAGTGGGGCTAGGTGGGCTACCACCCTATTTTTGCATGCCGCGCTTCGTTTTTGCCGTCGCAGTAGCAGACCACGGATCTTCGGGCCAAGGGTGCTTGGGGTATCGGCCGCGCATTTCCGCGCGGACTCCGGCATAAGGTCCAGACCAGAAACTGGCCAAGTCATCAGTGACTGCCAGCGGGCGACCAGCAGGGGAAAGCAAATGAAACTGAACACGAATACCTGCGATTTCAGGAGATTCAGCGAGCCCGAAGCACTCTTGGAGTTTCACCCTCACCACAGGGCGCCCACTGGAATAATCAATACGCGGATGCGACCCAGATGGCACTTCCAGGCATTCCGGCGCTAAATCGCTTAACGATGCCGCCGCAGGCCAAGGCAAAGCTTTCTGCAGTGCGGCGAACATATCCACATTCTCAGGTCTAGTGCCATGCGCTAGGGTAGCAATCTCTTGGTCCAACCATAGACTTGGATCGACCGAGGAAGTATCAGAAATATCTGGCCAGGGATCCCCAAGCTGGGCATGTAAGAAATCCATCCGTTCCTTCAAACATAACGCTTTATCAGAAAACACCAGCATGCCTAATCCGTTATGACGAAGCTCCTCCCGAATCGCATCGGCAGCATCAGCGGGGGAGACGGAGACTGGGGTGCTACTGAGTTCAATGGCCCCGGCGGTTTTAATCTTGCGCCCCTGTACAGTTCCATCTACGACCCGTGCGCGTAAAGTTTCTTTGACATCGAGGATATCTAGTGCCGCGGCTTCAGCAATAGGTGCGGCGGCACGAATAATCGCGCCACTAACACCAGCGCCCGATGTCCGCCTACCATGCTGTAAAGTGACGCTGCTACCTGCGGTAACGGACACCTCCGCGATAGCTAGCCAATGCGCGTCTTGCAGTCCCATCTCAGGAGGCAACCAAGCACGCGAACCACTAGCAAGCAAATATGTCGAATCAGCAACCTTACGGGCAATACGCTGTGGGTAGGCTAAAGCAGTAATAACCCCGGGATCAGCGATGCCCCGAAACCTATGTGGTAGCTCGAAATGAGCGTTTTCTTCCTGCACAGCCAGTTTTTCCAACCGTAAACGTTCTTTTACAGGAGCATTTGAACGGGCGATATTTCCCGAAGGGGAATCAGATAAAACGGCGATCGTGGCTGCTGACGTTTTACCACATAGGAGGAGGGCGCGGGCGAGCCGAGGGTACATCGGCAAGCGAGCAATGCTCTCACCCAAAGCGGTGATATGTCCCTGGCTATCTAGCGCCCCCAAAGCTTGCAATGTCTCTTCTGCCTGCGCCCACGCCTGCGCAGGTGGCGCGTCCAAGAAAGGAAAATCCGATCCCCCGCCCCAAGCAGCCACGGTCAACCGAGCACTCGTCAGATCTGATGTGGCTATCTCAGGAGTGATATGTGTTGGAGCATGCTGAAAGTCACTCGGAGAATAAGCGCGCAGGACTCTACCAGGCCCCTCACGCCCCGCGCGACCAGCGCGCTGTTCCATAGTGGACTGCGCAGCAGTAACAGTGACCAGGCCATTCATATCACGTTGTACGTCGCGGCGAGGAACACGCGACAAACCCGAATCCACCACCACCCGCACTCCCGGCACCGTCAACGAGGACTCCGCTACAGCAGTAGACACCACAATTCGCGGTACCGTGGACACAGTCAATGCGGCATCCTGTTCTTGCGAACTGAGCTGACCATGCAAAGGAAGCGCACCAGGAATTTCCGCACAGACCATGCGAACCTCCCGCTGACCAGGAACAAAGACAATGACCGAGTGCCCAGACTCCTTACATGCAGTTGTGGCAAGCTGTGCCAAGTGAGAATAAAACTCCCGCTCACCACCAATACGTCCTGCATGTGGATGATAAGAAATATCCAGCGGGTAGGTTACATCTGGTGTAGAAAGCACCTGCGCATTAAGAAAATCTGCCAGCATAGAAGCATTTAATGTCGCTGACATCGCAATAATGCGCAAGTCATCACGCAATTGTGCCAACTCAACTGCCATGCCTACAACGACATCAGTATCCAACTGGCGCTCATGAATTTCATCGATGATGATAGCGCCCACACCGGTTAGTTCAGGATCAGAAAGTAAACGCCGCAACAGTACGCCGGGGGTCACAAACTCCACGGCACTTCCGGGACGCGCATCTCCGCGGACGGCATAACCGACTTTGTCACCTAACCGGGACCCATCAAGGTCTGCTAGACGGCGTGCAGCCGCTCGCACTGCCACTCGCCGCGGCGCGGTTACAATGACTTTGCCAGGTGCAGTCCCCTCACTAGCTGCACGTGCTAGTTGATTTGCCACCGCAGGAGGAACCAGAGTGGTCTTTCCTGTGCCAGGAGGTGCTTGCACTACCACGGCGCCGTCTACCGGCAAGCGATCAATATCTGCCGCAACGGGCAAACCGGCACCAATAGCAGCAAGGTCGAAGACATCCACGGATATTCATTGTAAAGAACGCACCAGACATGACTCTTTGGCGCGGCGTTTATGTGGGCAAATCCAGCTCATACAATTGTGTTCATGCTGTTTGAGACAAATGCGCTGTCCCGCCCCGCGCGCGCCATCGCACCGGGTATTGCGCACATACCTAACTTTGTCGGACTGCAGCAGCAAGAGGACATCGTGGGGCAGATACGCAATATCGCGCGTGAGGTTTCTAAGACGCCTGTGGCTATGACCAAGCCAGTTTTGCGTTCAGGTGGGCAGATGAGCGTATACATGCTGCATTTGGGGTATTTCTTTGATTATGACGCTTACCGGTACGTATCTTCAAAAGCAGGAGTACCTGCTCCAGTGCTTCCGCTCACACTAGCTCAGCTGGGCAAGAAAGGGCTTATGTCCGCCGCAGCCCTTGCTCCAGAATTGTCTCCGTGGGCGACTACGTTTGAACCCGATATGGCCTTGGTCAACTACTATCCACCGGGTGCGCATATGGGCATGCACCAAGATTTTTATGAAAGGACCAGTGCCCCCATCGTCTCTGTGTCTATAGGTGATGAAGCACTGTTCCGCATCGGCTCTACCACCACCCGTGCCGCACCATGGGATGAGGTGACTTTATCGTCAGGCGATCTAATCGTCTTCGGTGGTCCAAAAAGGCTAGCGTTTCACGGTGTGCCCAAGACCACGCCACACACAGCACCTGCCGGGTGCGGCGTGACTTCGGGGCGGATTAACATCACATCTCGCCAGGTTTACCAGCACTAATTCTCATCTTGCTTAATGGTGTCCGGTGCCCCTAGTAGGGTAGGAGACATGATTGTGGAAGTTCCTGCGCAGATGAAAGTCGCGGTTGTGACCGGGGCATCGTCAGGCATCGGTGCGGCTAGTGCCAAAGCCTTGGCTGCCGATGGCTGGCATGTCGTCGTAGCCGCACGGCGGCGCGACCGGCTAGACGCCCTAGCTGCCGAGATCGGCGGAACTGCCGTCACCCTTGACGTCACACATGACGAATCTGTTGCGGCCCTTGCTGCTAGCCTTCCTCGTCTTGATCTCTTAGTTAATAATGCTGGCGGCGCTCGCGGCCTCGAGCCTTTGGTGGAGACAGACATCGCAGACTGGAAATGGATGTATGACGTCAACGTCTTAGGTACTGTGCGAATGATCAAAGCCTGCATGCCGCTTTTGGAGACTTCCGGAGGCCTCATTGTGAACATGGGATCTATCGCTGGCTGGACCGTCTATGAAGGCGGTTCCGGATATAACGCGGCTAAACACGGCGAACGCGTAGTCTCGCGGGCATTGCGCATTGAAAATCACAAGGTTCGGACCACAGAAATTGCACCTGGCAGAGTGGCAACGGAAGAGTTTTCCCTCAACCGATTCCGCGGTGACTCAGCCCGCGCCGATGCAGTGTATGACGGACAGATTAACCTCACTGCTGCAGATGTCGCTGAAGCTGTGCGCTGGGTGGCTTCGTTGCCTGACCACGTCAATATTGACCACATTACAATCAAACCGCGTACCCAAAGTTAGGAGCTATAAAAATGATCTTTACCACCACCCCAACTGTCGATGGCTACACCATCACTGATTACATCCGAGTCATCGCCGGCGAAACCGTAACTGGAATTAATTTCTTCAGGGACTTAGGTGCTTCCATTCGTTCCATTACTGGTGGACGGTCCGCTGGCTATGAAAAAGAAGCGATCCGTGCCCGTGAAGATGCGCTCAATGAACTATGGAATCGTGCCCAAGAATTGGGAGCAGATGGCGTCGTAGGTATCTCCTTCGATTATTCACCCATGGGTAGCGCCAATGACATGTTGCTTGTTACCGCTACCGGCACTGCGGTTAAACTCACACCAAACCAGGCATAATTGCCTTCACCAACCCACCTCCGACGAAGCAAGGAAACTAGCAGTGAACAGCAATGAGGAATTCGTCCCACCTGGAACAGCGGATGTGGCGATTGCAGGAGACAGTATTAAGTTAGGTCAATTCATAAAATTGGCAAGCTTGGTTGATACTGGTGGCGAGGCCAAAGAAGCTATTGCACAAGGCGCCGTTACTGTTAATGGGGAAGTAGATACGCGCCGGGGTGGGACGTTGCATGTGGGGGACATAGTGTGCATCGGCAAGCAATGTGCGCGAGTAACGGCTGACAGCGACGATGACTTCTTTGATGAGGCAACCGCTGATGATGATTTCGATCCGGAATACTGGAGGAATCTTTAAGCCATGCCTGCTTTCTTCTCCGAGGTAGGAATGCCCTACTGGATGGATCTTATGACCTCCGACCCTGCTGCATCGTTTGAGTTTTATACCCGTGTCTTCGGTTGGGAAGTAACCAATGAAACAGATGATTACGCCATCGCCCGATTACTTGGACTTCCTGTAGCAGGGTTTATTCCGCAGCCAGCCGATACAACTATGCCAGATACCTGGGTTACTTATTTTCGCGCTGGCAATGTGGGAAAAGACTGCCAACGCGTTATCGAACTTGGAGGAAACGTTGTATCAGTGCCCCAAGAAGTAGAACGTGGATTTATGGCGTTGTGCACTGATCCCGCGGGCGCGCTGTTTGGGCTTATTCAACCTTTTGCTGAAGAGCCGTTCTTTGCCGCCGGTGAGCCCGGCCTGCCGGTGTGGCATGAATTGACTGCTACCAGCAATTTTAGAGCTGCTTTAGATTTCTACGGTGAGTTGTTCAATTGGGAAATACGCACACAAGGCTCGCTGGCTGAAGGTTTTGAATACGGCACCGCGGAGGAAGAAGGTGCACCTTTTGCCGGTTTTTGGAACGCAGAGGGTACGTTCCCGCCACAGGTTCCTTGTTTTTGGCAAACCTACTTGGGCGTACGCGACATGACCACTGCTGTTACTACAGTAACGAGTAGTGGTGGCGACATCATTCGCGAACCGTGGGATTCACCTTTCGGACGAATGAGTGTCCTTGCAGACTCTACTGGCGCTACTATCACGGTGACCGAAGTCGCGGATGCGCCCGAAGAAGACATCTCTGAAAGCGACGATATCCTCAACCTCTAAGTACCTCCCACGAAAAGATTCCCCTATCTTTCTACTTTTGTGAAGGATTATTATGCCCCTATCTCCCCTGCTCCTACCCACTGCCAGCTCCACGTCTGCAGGTGCAAACCCACGAGTGCATAGTGGTCACTTAAGATTCTTCGCAATTGCCATGGTTCTGGCATTGACGTTTAGTTTGTTTTCTACGGTGGGTATTACTCCTGCCCACGCCGTAAATGCGCCAGACCGCACGCAGATCACGGTTTTGCATCCCATCGCAGGGGAAGACTCCACTCCAAATTCTCGGCAGCCGCGGCCGGCTTTAAGTCTTTCTAAGCTGTATCTTGGCTACTGGGTTCTTCGCAGCGGCGCCCCCGAGGATCGCGCACAAGTTACCCACATGCTGCGATTTTCCGATGACAACATTGCCAGCCGCTTGGACGCGCGCTATCCACAGGCTATCGATGACATCGCTCGCGAGTTCGGTCTAGCGTCTACCCGTCGTAACGGTTATTGGGGTAATTCGGCCACCTCAAGCTACGATGTTGCGCGTTTCTTGCAGGCGATTTATGGTCGCCCCGATGCAGCGCCGCTTTTTGAGGGGATGCGCGGTGTAGCACCACGCGCTGCCGATGGTTATCCGCAAAACTTTGGAACCTCTCACCTGCCCGGTATTCGTGGAACTAAATTTGGTTGGGCTGACAATGGCGGTATCCATGCCAGCGCCTCGTATTCGGCTGAGGGTGTATTTGTTGCCGCCATTACTTTTGGCTCAGCTGCAGCGCACACGGAAGATATTGTCAACAATGTTCGGCTCAACCCGGTTATCCCTGGATTGGGCGTGCCAGCCAACCCCAACCAGTCTGCACCCCCTGCACAGCGAGCACCGCGGATTGTAATACCCGCGGTACCAGGTGTTCCGGGTTCCTCTCAGAGCAGAGAAATCCCGTTGCCGCAGATGCCACCACTGCCGCAGATTCCCTCTATACCGCAGTCATCGCAGCTATAGCAGTCATGTCGGGTTAGACTGGTTGCCCCTTAGCCTCCGGTAGCCCGGCGGTGATGAGTACTGGTGGGGTCGCGCCTGCTTGACGGCATGCCCGCACAATGACTATGCCTGCAAGTGGATAAAGCACAAGCGCGACTGCGACCATAGAACCGATAGTCAAAAAGTCATTATTGAACTGGTAGTTCCATCCAAAATGTAGGGCAAATGCTACAAAAAGCCAACCTAGAACGTGACCCCAACGCCACCGCGCCGATTTATTAGCGGTAAATAACGCTAAACCAACACCCCACCCAGCGAGGGCCGTAAATAAGATGTGCAAACACGGCCCTGCAACAAGCCGCAATCCTGAGGTAAACCAAAAACCTGCCCAGTCCGAATTGGCATCTAACATCGCACCCATTGCACCATAGGTGATGTTTTCAACTGCTTCGAAACCCAAGCCAATGACTGCACCGACAACAAGCCCATGCCACGGTCGGTTGAGCTGGGAAAAGCTTAAACAAATGACGATGACCCCCACCATCTTGGCAATCTCTTCCGGGTAGGCTCCGCCCCACGCGGCTGCCGCATTGGTAGAACCGGTACGAAAAGCTAAATCTGAAATGGCAAAACCAATGGGTGCGACGAACAACATCGTGGCGCCCGCGCCCCAAATCAGTGCTGATACAACCCACCACCGTGATTTCAATCCGGCAGGCGAGTGCGGCCATATGGGCAGACGCGATAGTGCCCACAACACCCCAGCTACATACAGCAGTGACACAATAAGACCCAGCAGCCCATATAACGGCGAGGCCACTACGCTAAAAGCGAGTAGGACCAGCCCCGCTAAGCTGCCGATGCCCCCCGCACCCCACAACACCAACCGAAACAGTTTGCTCATCTATCTTCCTTTTTGCTAATTCCCTACACGTTTTCCGGTCTGGCACTGTGCAAGAGTTTTTCTAGGAGTGGGTTAGGCGCGGAGTCTGATACCGTTCCGAGTTCCGCGGCTATGTCGGCTTGCAGTTCGCCTACTCCAAAGGAATCCCAGACTTGTTTGCTTAGCTGAGCTAGCGCTTGCCGTGATTGTTCCGGTGGGTATTTTTCCGTGTTGAGCGCCGAATTTGTGGTGGTGAGAGTGACGTAGAGATACTCGGAGTCATTATCGGGATTGCGAAAACCCATAGCCACGATGTCTTTGTCTGGCATGACGGCTAGCAATCCTGCACCAACGTGACGTACGGGCACATTGACATCGGAAAGCAAATAGGTGGCGCGGATGGCTCGCCGAAGGGTGTGCTCGGGGTCTTTTGGCTCAACGGCAGGAAAAAGCCCAATTTGGACGGGTCCGCAGTCATAGCCACCCATCATGTCGGCCGAAGTGGGGCACTCCAATCCGGGGATCTCCTGGGAAAAGCTTAACCCCGGTTGACTAAGAACCACTGGTGTTCGTGGCGGAATATGATCAGCCGTTGCCGCCCACAGGCCAAAAGGCAAAGCTGCTGCCACTACTACACCGAGAAAAGTAGCCCACCACCATCGCAGTGGTTGCGCAGGCTGCAGACGGTACATCAACATGAAAACAACCCTAGTTCTGGCCGCTGCGCAATGGCAATCGATCGCTGTCCGCGTGTTAAAACTTCGTGTCTCGGTGATAGCTTTCGCCTAATGTTGCTTATATGAACAAAACGCCAATTACTGACCTCTACCACTTTGTGAACGGCCCTTGGTTGAAAAACCACGTTATCCCTGCTGACCGCGGTGTCGATGGCACCTTTCACGGGCTTCGCGATGAAGCCGAGGAACTAGTCCACGATATTGTCACCACCGATACTGGGCGCCCTGGCACCCTGTTTGCGTCATTCATGGACACCGAAGGCGTCAATAATGCCGGAGTTTCCCCTTTAGATTCTGATTTAGACCGCCTCGCCGTACCAACGATCACCGATTTTGCGCGTGTTCTAGGAGAGTGGGAGCGAGAAGGAGTTGGTGCCCCCCTGACATTTTGGGTGGAAAAAGACTCCGGTAGCACCGCAGACACTGCTGAAGAAAATGCAACCACTACCGAAAATTCCGGTAATGACGTAGCACTCGCCTACCTCGTGCAATCAGGGCTCGGGCTTCCCGATGAAGCCTACTACCGCGATGAAGCCCACGCTGACACGCTCGCCGCCTATGAACAACACGTCGCGCGCATGCTCGAATTTTTGGACCCAGCTCGTCTCTTCGGGTTGGGGGAGAAGGTGGCGGCAGAGCGCATCGTCAAGCTAGAAAAAGCTATCGCTGCAGGCCACTGGGATGTTGTCAGTTCGCGCGATGCAGTGCGAACCTACAATCCAGTCGAATTTGGTGAACTTCCGGACATCATCCAAACCATGCTGCGCGCTGCTCGTCTGCCCGAGCACCGCGTTGTAAATATGATGCCTAGCTATACCGAGCACCTCGCGCATCTGCTCACCGCTGAGAATTTGCCAGACTGGCAACTGTGGGCCACATGGAACCTCCTGCGAACCCGAGCAGGCATTTTGGCAGAAGACATCGGTAAAGCCAATTTTGACTTCTACGGCACCACGCTCACTGGTGCCACGCAACAACGCGACCGCTGGAAGCGTGCTCTCGGGCTTGTCGAGTCCGTCGTCGGCCAAGAAATCGGCAAGGTATTTGTCGAACGTCACTTCCCAGCCAGCTCCAAAGCCGAGATGGATGAACTCGTGGCCTACCTTATCCGCGCCTACCGCGAACGCATCAGTTCTTTAGAGTGGATGACCGCCGACACCCGCGCTAAAGCACTCGACAAACTCGCCCTGTTCAAAGCCAAAATCGGCTACCCCGACTCCTGGCGCGATTACTCCGCACTAAGCTTTTCCGCGGCCGGCTCCGACCTCGTTGAAAATATCCGCCAAGGTGCGGTGTTCTCCCACGACTACGAACTCAACAAAATTGGTAAGCCTGCAGACCGCGACGAGTGGTTTTCCACCCCACAAACCGTTAACGCGTTTTATAACCCCGTTGTCAATGACATCACATTCCCTGCAGCTATCCTGCGTCCACCGTTTTACAACCCCGATGCTGATGCCGCTGAGAACTTCGGCGCCATCGGCGCGGTAATTGGCCATGAAATTGGCCACGGATTTGATGACCAAGGATCGCAATACGACGGCTACGGCAACCTCAATTCGTGGTGGACCGACGCCGACCGCGAGGCATTTGACCAGCTCACTGAAAAGCTGGTCGCGCAGTTCGATGGCCAAGTACCAGCTGTACTACGTGACAACAACATCGACTCGAAGGGAGTAAACGGTGAGTTTACTCTAGGAGAAAACATTGGTGACTTGGGCGGCTTAGGCATTTCCGTGGTGGCCTACCGTATGTATTGCGCCGACAAGGACATCGACTTCGACGGCAACCGCCAGCCGTTTGACGTCGACGGTGCCGAGCCTGCCCTCTACGACCAAGAATTCACCGGCATCCAGCGTCTCTTCCTCGCATGGGCTCGGGTCTGGCGCACCGCAATTCGTCCACAAATGGCTAAGCAGTACCTTGCGATGGACCCGCATTCACCCGCCGAGTTTAGGTGCAACCTCATAGCCGCCAATATCGCCGAGTTCTACGACGCTTTCGATGTTGACCCAGATGGCCCCATGTACGTCCCCGCCACTGAAAGGGTAACCATTTGGTAACCGGTTCCTCCAGCGCGCCGGGTGACCGCGCGGCATGGGAGATTGGCGGACACGACACCCCACTTACTCCCATAGACCAACTTGAACAGCTAGCTAGCCATCTCGACGCACATTATCCTGCCCCCGATTTCACACCACCGTGGGCAGGAGGAACTGGTGATGCGACCCAGGCGGACAATTACTGTGCGAAATTGCCGGATAGGGTGACATCGGCAAGCATGGTGCTTTTGGGCGCGGGGTTGGACCACTCCATGCCCGGCGTAGCGTTTACCGAAGGCATAACAGTAACCCACCCTGCAGCAGACTTGGCAGAATTTATTGCCAGTGACCTGTGCCGTCCCGACACCTGGGTCATTTCTCTCCACCCCGGCGGCTGGTGGCGCGGCAGTGCTCAAGCTCTAGAGATGCAGTGGCGTCCAGAAGTTGCAGCCGTGGCCAATCTCGCCGGTTGTCACGCCCTCGACGTCGACTATCCCTTGGCCCCCGAGCACTCCGTCACAGACATGCTCGCCGCCATCCGCCGTGCAATCGCGCACGCCCAGCGCCACGGCGCACAGCACATCCACCTATGGGGATACTCCTCCGGCGCTGCCCTTGCCACGGTGGCTGCCGCAGCCGCCACGCCTGCCGATGCCATATCCTCCCTCATCCTCACCCACCCCGACTTCGACTCCTTGACCAATCTTCCCAGTGAACTTTGCCCCGACTCCATCCCGGCAGGATCCTGGCCACGCACACTCCTACAACTTGCCACCCACGACGAAGTCGCGCCTTCTGCCCACGCCCGCACCGTAGCCGCCACGAACACCGCCCACCCCAGCACCCTTCACGTCATCGAATACGTATCGCACCATCGGATATGCACGCCGGAAGTGGCGCGGCAGCGCATCCGCGACGTCGCCGCCTTCATCACCCACTCCTAGAGTTTTTCGCCGCCGCACAACTTTCTCCCGCATTCTGGGAACCTTTCAAGCATTTGAGCAGTCTATGAAAGTATGAGGGAAAAATACTTAGAGGGGGCATCGGCAGGCGAAAGCCCCTGGGAAGCTTTAATCGGCCTGCGCCGTGACGGCTGGGCTTTGCTCAAAGACCTAGGTGCCCGGCTGGAAATGCAACCACTGCACATCATCGCCCGCGACGCCGCCATGGCCGAAGCCGAGGCCCGCGACTTGCGGCGCATCTACCGCCGCATCAAACCCTGCGCGGCGCTGGCAGAAAAACTCAAGCTACCGCTCGGTCACCTGCAAGCCATCTCGATTGCGCTCGGAACCGTCCAACCCCGGCACAACGACATGATCGAAGTGCTCACTCGCATGCTCAATGCCGCCGCAGACAAAACGCTTGCCGATGCCACCTTCGCCGTCCGCGACATCGCCGCCTCCACCGCCCGACCCGATAACAGCGAACGCAAAAACCGGTTCAACTTCGCTAAAGAAGAAAACCATAACCACATGGTCCACGGACACGGCGTATTTCAGGCCCACGCGGCCCGCCAAATCGAACACCTCGCGCAACCCTACATCGACGGACGACGTCAGCACACACCAGAAATCACCTATGACCAAGCGCTCGGCGAATGGATAGTCAACCGCCTGCTGACTCCTAGCAAAAAGGATGGGGAGGCATCGGCAAGCGATGGCGACGAGGGAGAAAAACCCACCGAATACCAGCCGGTCATCATCATCTCCGGCGACCCCAACGTCGACTTCGACCGCGGAGTCATCAACACCCTCGACGGCGGTACCCTGCCCATCGCTGAAGCCGTCAACGCCCGACTCGCCGGCACCGGATGGGTGTGCCACACATCGCTTGTCGATGGCAAAGCCCAGCTCAACTTCATCACCCCCATCATCCGCGAACGATTTTCCACTGGGACACACCGACTAGGCGTCATGCTAGAAACCCTCGTATGCGCCCGCTGCCACCTCCCAGCCACCCGCTGCCAAGCCCACCACATCAACGCCTACCACTATCATCCTCAAGAAACCCACACCTGGAATGACCTCACCAACCTGTGCAAACCGCACAACACCGCCAACGACGACGACCCCTCTAAGGAACCCTACGAAGGACGTGTGAACCGCGACAAAGACGGATGGCCCATGTGGGAACGCGAACCCGGCGGAGAACGCGCCTACAACGGCGACCGCAAATTCCGGCAAGGCTGGCGCGGTACCACCCACGACATGGCCGACAACGAACGCACCGCCTCCTAGAACGCGGTGCGGAAAAAGGCGAAAGCCGTTGAGAGCAAGTCTCAACGGCTACGTCGGCGTGCATAAACACACTCCTAGAGTTTTAGGACTCATCTTCCTCTTTGATCTTCATCTCAGAATTTTGCCACCAGCCCGAGCGCGTGACCTCTTCTAAGGTGATAGCTGCCTCATCGGGCGTTTCTCCGAGTGAGTTTGTGCGCAGCTCATACTTTTCGATGGAACCCCAATCTCGTGCCCAATCATCGGCGAGGTAGGAAGGGATTTCGTAGGAGTAGTTAACTGCTTCTGCCGTAGACATCGCACCACCGCCGCTAAACGACTGAAAATCAGTGAGTGAAGATTGGGCTGCGGAATCCGGCACAATGCGATATTGAGGAATTTCCGTTACTCCTGCGAAGTGGTCGAAAGTTCGTTGACAAGGGAATTGAAAAGCAACTGACCAGTCTAAGAGTGCGGGAACAGACTTGTCGAACTCGCTATTAACACTGGTTAACTCTGGAACTCTAGGAGGGGTGAACGCCAACCAGGAGTCTTCGTCAGTGGAATCATCAACCCCGTGCAATCGAACTACGTTAGCCTCTGTTGGCAGCTCAGAGAGAGGGATGCGTAGGTTACGCCATTGTGGAGTGGCGCCTACATCGGAAAGCTCTGCCTCCCCTGTGTTCTCCACGGAACCATCGTCACGTCGGGTGCCGTATTCGAGGATAAGCTCCATACCTTCTTGCTCGATGCCATTGACATCGTGGTGGTAGATGTCACCGGCTGCTGAAACTACTAGGAGTGGGGCATTCTCGGTGTGTGGAGGTAGCTGGAACCACTGAGTCGTAACCTCCGAAGTGCCTTGTTGGCCTGGGTTGTAGGATCCGAGGACAGGTATGGATGTGTAATCGAGATTAAATGGCAGGTGCATTTGGGACCCGTTTACTCCTAGGGTTCCGCGGATGCCGCCAGAGGAAGAATCGGTTGCAGATTCGTTGGAGGTAGTTGCAGAAGCATTGCTTGCCGATGCCCCCATCTCCTTCTCGTTTGAAGCAGCCGCACTCCCTCCTAGAGTAGGGTCACTGCCAGCGGTCGCCTGTTGTTGGGTTTCTGTGCCGGTGCTGCGTGCGCTTTTTTGAGCAATTGCACCAACAGAAGCAGAATTTTGATTTTCGGGTTCGATATCTTCCGGAATGAAGTTCGGATCAAATCCGCGGTTGGTTTCGGCAGGATCTATTAGGGACTCTCCTAGGGTTCCGTTGCTAGGAGTAAGGAAGGAGGAATTGGTGTTGGTTTCGATAAGGGCGGCATCGGCAAGCTGGCATGTGTCGCCTGCGAGGGTGCGGAGGTTGCCTTGCCCGACGGAATAAGCAGGAGCCTGGCTGGCGTAGGCCTTAGCAAAGGTTAAGCACGAGAAGATGACCATGCCTATGCATGCAACTGCAAGCGGGGCCGAAAGCACACCAGACCACTTGGCGCGGACAACTTGTGGTTGAGGGAGGTTGTTGTTGGCGCGGTAGTTGTAGCGGAGTTTTTGTGTGATACCCACTCCTACGAAAATGAGCCCGATGACGAGCACCACCGTGGATGCTTCGATGGTTTTGAACTGGACTGTGCGGTCCCACCAAGGCACACCAAATGAGGAAACATACCACCAGGCGTTCCACCCTGCGAGTGAAATTGCTAGGAGTAGGATGACCGACGCTATCGCAAATGTCCGCGCATGCACCGATCGCAGTGCGATCTGTGACAACACGACGGCTCCGAGGGCGGCGATAACTCCTGCTACTCCGGCGTAGATGCCGAAGTGGTGTGTCCACTTTGTAGGAGTGAACATGAGGAAGAACATGCTAAACGCCATGATGAGGAGTAGGCGTTGCGTGGGGCCGATGGCGGCGCCGACGACGCGGCGGTCTCGGATGAAGGCGTATCCGATGAGGGCGAGGGAGAAGAGGAGGGTGAACATCGCGAAGCGGCGGGTCAGGGAACCATCGACGGATGATTGGAACAAAGTGGTGTAGCGGACGTATTCGTCGTACCAGGAGAGTGCGGGACCGACGGCGGAGCGGACGCGGGTGGATTCGAGGACGGTGGCTAGGGTTTGGTCGCCGAATACTAACACCATGATGGCGGTGCCGGCGGCGAGAAAGGGGGCGATTATGGGAAGCCAACCGCTGGCGGGGACCCTCTTAGCAAATATTTTGAATAGAGCGGGCAGGCAGACGAGGAAGACGCCTACAGCGGAGAGCCCGGTGGGGCCTGCGGCGAGGGTGACGGTTGCGGCGATGGTGCCGATTGCCGCGGGCAGCATCCGTGAGGTCGCGATGGCACGCTCGAAGGATGCCCAAGTAAAGATGATGCCGAGGGCAACGATTGGCTCCGGACGGATGCCGTTGTTATAGGGCAGCCAGAAAGCAAGGAACATAAAGGCTGCGGTCCAGTGGGCGACGCGGCGGTCATCGATAGTGGCGCCGAAGCGCGGCAGAATTTCACGCGAAAGAATAAACCAGACTATAAGGGCGGCAATCAGGGTGGGGATGCGCATAAATGTGGACGTCGCATTAATGCCAGCGAGAAACGCCACGAGGTCGTAATACGGGGAGCCAAAGGGTGCTTCGGGGACGCCGTACCAGCGGTAATAGTTGGCCATGTAGGTTGCGTGGTCGGCGACGCGCCCCATGGTGAGGATGAATCCATCGTCGGAGGTGTTGGCTCCGAAGAAGTGCCAAAATGCTAGGAGTCCGGCTACGACGCCATCTAGGGGTCGCAGTTGTTTCCAGGTTGCAGGCCAAAAGCCGTAGCGCTTCCCGTCGAGACGGTCGAGGAGTGCTAGGCATACCAGGGAAAGCAGCACCATGAGCATGCCGATGCCCATTGCCGCCATTTTCCAAACGCTAGGAGTAGAGGTGAAGCGCGAGTTGATTTCAACATCTACGTTAAGCCCTGCCTCCGCAAGCGCTTGAGCGTTGGTTGGGGTGTTATCTATTTCGGTGAATACGCCTACGACCTGTGGGCGGAGGTCATCTTCGCTTGTTGCTTTATGCTTGCCGATGCTTACCTCCATCCCCTTTTCCGTTGCCGAAAACTCTAGGAGTGAGGTGGGGTCAAGGGCAGCTACTTCCTCGGCGGATAGGGAGAGCACGACTTCGTCGAGCGAGGTAATGGATAGTCCGTTGTTGGCGCGGACGAAGAGGCCGCGGTTGGAGGCTTCTTTGCTTTCGGGGGGGACAGTGCCGTAGATGAGGTTTTCGCCATCGCGGAGCATGTTGATGGCCTCTAAGGGAATTGTGGCAGTGATGGATTCGGGTGCGACGGAAATGAGGGGTGCGGTGACTGAGTTGAGTGAGTCGTTTTGGGGCCAGGTAAATGATGATTGGGTTTGAGTGACGGGCAATAGCGGCGTGAGAATGAACATGCAGAAGCCTAGGAGGCCTGCGATGATTGCGGCGAGCTTTAAGCTTGCCGATGCCCTACCTACCGTTACCGCCGGCAATTCTTGTTCGTAGGGTTCTGCAGCCGAGGTGGCGGTGTGAACGGTGTGGGTGTGTTCGCGTGGGTGTTGGTGGTTCACGTGTCGTGTGGCCTCTCTAAGAGTTTTTCTCTTGTGCTTCCGGCGGGGCCGCGGCGTGGGCGTTGGTGTGCCGGCGACCGTCTCGTGTTGTGCACCATGTGGCGTACACGCGCGTGTGCGTATGGTGTCGAGGCGGTTAGGGCGCAGCATGGGGCTGCGGGAATCGCTTTAATTCTACTGGTCTTTGCCTGTATTCCTGCTATGCGAGCCGGTGTGGTTTGGTGGATTTTCCGGTGGTGGTGAGGGTTAGCGCGTGCGGGCGACGGCTACGTAGGGGCCGATTTGTTTGACGTCCCAGTCGGTGGTGTTGGTAAATACTGCGGGGTTGAGCATGATGGCGTCGTAGCGGACGTTGGGTTGGCTGGGGAAGATGTCGACGGCGAGGTGGGTTTTGAAGGCATCGTCAGGCGAGTCGAGGTTGCCGCGGAAGATCATGGCGTCAGGGGTTTCCCACGGTGATTTTTCTAGGAGTGGGAGGAAGTCTTCGGGCGCGGTGTCCCAGGAGGCGTCGGCCCAGGCAGCCATTTGTTCGTTGCGTTTGGAGAATTGGCCGAGCGGGTTGGCGTAGTGGGAGGTAAACGCATTGAATCCGTAGTAGGGGTAGTAGGCGAGGAAGAGTTTTTCGTCGGTCATGACTACGTTGACGTTGTGGTCGGTGAAGAAGTCGTTGATTTGTGCGTAGTAGCGCGCGGAGTCGGCGGGGAATTGGTCGGCGCGTTGGCCGTAGCCGTCGGTGTCGCGGTAGGCGTGTTCGATGGCGGTGTGGTTTTCGCTGGGGATTTCTTGGGCGTAGTAGATGCCGGTGAGGACGGCGATGATGGTGAAGATTGCGGGGACGCGTCCGCGGTCGAGCCAGGTTGTCCTGGCCGCAGTGGTGCCATTTTTGCTTGCCGATGCCTTCGTGGTCTTCTCCGATTTTTCTAGGAGTAGGGCAAGTCGGGCTAGACCGAGGATTCCGGCGGTGCTCATGATGAGCACGACGAGGATTTCGAGTCTAAACCCTAGGAGGGTGGTGCCGATGAGCGGCAGGGCCATTGAGGTGAGAATCCACAGGTAGACGCCGATGAGTGCCCAACCAAGAGTGCGGATGTGGGGGTTGGTGGTGCGTGCGATGAGGTAAATGATGCCGATGAGGCTGAGTACTCCTACGACGCTGGGGGCGAGGAAGGGGACGGGGATCTCTGTGCCCTCGATGGGGAGGAAGTGTTGGGCGGTGGATTCGAGGGGGTAGTCGGCGCGGGCGACGGCGATGAGATAGGGTGCCCACGTTATGGCGGCGATGGCTAGGGAGCCTGCGGCGATGACGGTGAGGCGAATGAGCGGGGCGATGTGTCGCTCCGCGATGGCAGTGACGATTGCGGTGAAGGTGACGACGGTGAGTGCGATTGCGCCGGTGTAGAGGGTGTAGAAGGAGGCGGAGACTCCTAGGAAAATGAGCAGGCCGATGGTGGCTCCCCAGGAGCCGTGGAAGGCGCGGGAGCAGAGGATGGCTGCGGCGGGGACGCCCATGGCGATGACGGCGGAGTAGGGTTCTTCGGCGGCGAGGCTAAGCGTGATGGCTGTTGTAGCCAGGGCAATGGTGGTGCCGAGGGCAAGCGAGTTGGTGAGTCGTTGCCAGACCGGGACGAGGATACAGCCGGCCATCGCGATGGAGATAAGGGACCAAGGCTGAAAGACTTCCCATCCGGGTATGCCGAGGAGGTTGGCCAGGCGACCGCCGAGCCAGAACCATCCCATGGGGTAGAAGGTGGGCATATCCAGGTAGTTCATGTCGGCCCACCCGGCTTGTTCGGTCATGCGGGTGAGGAATTGGGTGCGGAAGACCTGGTCTACTTGGATGCCGCTGAGCCAGAGGCGTGAGGCGGATAGTGGCAGGGCTAAGGATGCGCTGACCAGCATGGCAGGGGATAGGTAGGCCATGACGGTTGCGGTGGCAGTTCGCCATCGCTTAGCGCTTGCCGATGCCCCTTTAATCCCGTACAGCAACCAGCCGACGGTTACGAAGGTGAGCACTATTCCTACGGTGGAGAGTCCGCGCGTGACCATGGAGGTGTTGAAGGCGGGGAGCGAGACGTGTTTGAACACAAACCAAGCGGCGAGTGTGAACACTCCGCCTCCTAGCATTGCGGCGACGATTGCGCAGAGGGTGCGGTTTAGCGTCGTCGTTGGCGCGACTACTTCCGAAGAATTCATAGGAATTAGTTTGGCACATTGGGGCTAGAAACTAGAACCTAAATCGGCGTAGAGTGCGCGAAAGCCGACGCATCTCCGGATTTAAAGGAAAGGTGCGTCGGCTTCGGCGTGGTTAGCAGCAAGGTGCTGCTGTTTTTCGCTGAGCGTAGTTGCCGCGAGTCGTTGTCTTAGAACGGCAGGCGACGGAAGATGCTCTGCGGAATGAACTTAAATGCCAAGGAGACGTACTGGAAAAGTGGGTGGACAAAGATGGATTCTTTGCGCGCCAGTACGGCATCGACGGTAGCGGTGGCGACGTCGTCGACGTTGACGGTGAGGGGAGCCTCGCCGGCTTCGGCTGACATCTTGGTACGAACCTGACCGGGACGAACAACAAGGACGTTGACGCCGGACTTGCGCAGGGCTTCACCGAGGTTGACATAGAAGCCGTCGACACCAGCCTTGGATGCACCGTAGACAAAGTTGGAGCGGCGTACACGCATTCCAGCTACGGAGCTTAATGCCACGATGGTGCCGTGACCTTGGGCTTTGAACTTCTGTCCCAGTAGGACACCCACGGAGATGGGGGCGGTGAAGTTGGTTTCTGCGGAGGCGACGGCTGCTTTCTGGTCTTGCCAGAGCTCTTCTTGGTCACCAAGGGTTCCGAAGGCGACGATGGCAACGTCGACGTCACCTGCAGCAAAAGCCTGGTCAATGACCTCGGCGTGGGAGTCGAAGTCGGTGGCGTCAAAGTTGAGGGTTTCTACGTTGGCGCCGGCTTCGGTGAGTGCCGTGGTGGCATCGGTAAGCCTTGGCGAGTCTTCGCGCGCTGCGAGTGTCACCTTGGCGGGGCCGTAGGTGAGAAATTCTTTGACAATTCCCAAGCCAATTTCGCTTGTGCCGCCGAGTAGCAGGATGTGTTGAGCTTGTCCGGTTGCATTCAGCATGGAGTAAGCGTCCTTTCTTAAAAAGATTCTTGTGAGAAGGGCTGTTATAGCTCGAGGCGGCGGGACATATCGGAGGCGAAGACGCCAGTTGGGTCGATGTTGTTGCGGGTCTTGAGCCAGCCTTCCATGCCTGGGTACATGGAGTGGAATTTCTCTGCGGAAGTACGGGATTCCTTTGCCAAGTAAAGGCGGCCACCGAATTCCATGACGCGGTTGTCAAGGTCATCGAGGAAGTCACCGAGACCTGGGCGGATTGGGAAGTCCACACAGACGTTCCAGCCTGGCATTGGGTACGACAGTGGAGCCTTGTTACCTGGGCCGAACAGTTTGAACACATTCAGTGCGGAGTAGTGACCAGACTTTTGCATGTCGCGGATGATGTCCTTGAAAGGATCGACGGCCTCGGTAGGAACGACGAACTGGTATTGCAAGAAGCCCTTGGAGCCGTAGCCACGGTTCCACTCACCGATGAGGTCGAGCGGTTGGTAGAACTGGGTGAGGTTTTTCACCTTGTTTCGGGCTGGTGCGCCCATTTGGTAGTAGGCCTCACCAATGGCCATGAGGGAGTACTTGTTCATGGTCCAAGATGGGAAGATGTCCGGCACGGTCATCAGTTGAGGTGCGTTGAACTTCAGTGGGTCCTTGGCTAGCTTGGGTGCCAATTCTTCCAGCTGCGCCAGCGTTGCCAAAGAACCACGGGAAATTGTGGAGCGGCCGAGCTTTGGCTCTGGGGAAATGACATCAAACCATGCAGAAGAGTAGGTGTAGTTGTGCTCCGAACCGTCAGAGTGGAACGCCACGGTTTCATCGAGGGTATCGGTGCGATCGGTGTCAGCGATGAAGTAAGCGGTCTCGGTCTTGGTCATGCGAATGACGGCACGCAAGATGATGCCGGTCAGGCCCATGCCACCGATGGTTGCCCAGAACAACTCGCCGTCTGGATCGTCTTCGGTGCCTTCTGGCTCGAGGTGTAAAACGCGGCCGTCAGCGACGAGCAGTTCCATGGAGACAACGTGGTCACCAAAGGAACCTGCGGAGTGGTGGTTCTTACCGTGAATGTCAGGGCCGATGGCGCCGCCGATGGTTACCTGGCGGGTACCAGGCAAAACAGGAACCCAGAGTCCGAAGGGAAGGGCAGCTTTCATCAGCTGGTCCAAGGTCACGCCGCCATCGACGTCCACGAGCGCGGTGTCAGGATCAATGGAGTGGATCCTGTTGAGCTCTTGCATGTCGATGACAAGACCACCAGCGTTTTGTGCTGGGTCGCCGTAGGAGCGGCCCATGCCGCGTGCGATGACACCGCGGCGTAGGTGTGAAGGCTTGTCTGCGTTGTCTTCAGCAACAAGTGCAACCGCTTTGCGGATTTCATCAACGTCGGAGGTGGCCAGCACGTGTGCAGTGGTAGGGGCAGTGCGGCCCCAGCCTGTTAAAGATTTTACGGTGGTGTGCAGTTCCATAACTTTCTACCCTACTTCTTTTTTATGACCCCGGGGTTGATTGGCACGAGTGAGATTTCGTACATCTCATCCTCGGCGTCATCGGTTTAGTACAAGTCCATGAGATTGCGTATTTCAGTGGGCAATTCTTCTTGGCAGGTAATTTCGGAACCAGTGTACTCCCGCAGAATCTCATAGACACGCCCACGCGTCGTGGAGTCCAACATTGGAAGCTCTTCGGCCATAAGACGGGTCATAAAGCCATTGAGCGGCAATGAGGTGTGTTCAGTGGCAATAAAGTGGCCGTTAATCTTGTCATTTTCAGTGCGTTCATCTTGGGCAGCCTTCTGCGCCGGCGTGAGGTTTTTCTGTTTGCTGTCGTACATGCCCACCAGCCTACTTTGCCCACCCGACACCACCGCGTCTTCCACCGCGCGCCCTATTAAAGCTGATTTAGCTAATCTGGGGAAGTATGTCACGTCGGGAAATAATTGATCTGCGCCATTATCGTCGAGGTGCGCGCAGATCAGCCATTTTGCGGCGTGAACCGGAGACGGTCATTTTGGCGGTGTCCAATGTGCAGCCGGATGCGGAGGTTCACCGTCATATCGGGGTAAGCGATGCCTTGACGTTTGCAGAGCTTTTCGATGTTCTCTCGGTCGCCTTTTCCTTCCCCGATGAGGAGTCGCCGTGGCATTTTTATCAAGTCTCCGGAGGCATCGACGGTGGCGCGCGTACTAGGGGAGAACGCATTGACCCAACCCATCAGATTTCAGAGTTTTTGTGGATGGAAGGCGACCGCATTGATTTGTACTGGGGGTTGTGGGACTTTCAGATCACACTCGTGGAGGTCTACCCGCGAGACGCCGGTTCGCCACACGCATTATGCGTAGGCGGGTCTGGTTCCTTTTTGGGTACTACTTTTGATCTGACTGAGGTCAATGCCAAGTTGACGGGGCAAGAGGTTATCGCGGAGGTATTGATCCAAGTCACGCCAATGTTTCGCAGCGTTATCCAGCGCTCACGTCTCTATGATTTTGTTCCACTTCTTCGCGCGTTGGACGTGGGAAAGACCCCTAATCTGTCCCCGGAAGTGGCCACCGTGCTGGCGACACTCCCACATGAGGCAACGCCGAAAGGCATAGACGCGTTTTGCTCAGTGGTGCTGGGTCTTTTGTGCATGGGTGAGCAGGACTTAGAAGATGAGGTCACTGTTACATTGATGTCGGCATTGGGGTGGGCGTCGAAGCAGGGCCAGGCGCTAACGGCGGAGGAAGTGCGTGCGGAATGTGGGGCATCGCTAAGCGTGCTGGAGAAGCTAAAGGTGACGGGACCTGAAGCATCTGCGCCCGTAGACCGTTTGGATATCCTCCGCGCGTTGGTATCTGCGGTAGGCTAAGCCGACGTGAACGTAACACAACCTGGATTGCCCGGCACGGCGGCTGAAGTAGAAGCTGAATCGACAACGCTAGATAAGTCTTTGCGGACGCAGCTTAGTCGTTTTATTTTTGTGGGTATTTTTACCGCAATTTTGGATTACTCGGTGACAATGGTGCTGACGTCGCTGGGGTTGCATCGATCAGCGGCGAAGGCCATTGGTTGGGTATTCGGTACTGTTGCAGCCTATGTGGCAAATGCCCGCTGGACGTTTGGTGCACACGTTTCTGGCAAGACGGCGTTGAGCGTGGGAGTGTTATACGCCTCGACATTCTTTGTACAAAACGTACTGTACTGGCTACTCAACGCTCCTTTGATGGCACTCGGGTTTGAAGGCGTGGTGAAAAACACGATTGCGTTCGTTATTGCGCAGGGTGTGGCTACTGTCACCAACTTTGTTATCCAAAGGGTTTTTGTGTTCAAGGAGCGCTAGTGCGGGCAGTTACTCCGGAAACATCGCGGCCAAAAGCGCGGTCCTTGCGTGTACAAGGTACGAAGTTTGCCATTACGGGGGCAATCGCTGCGGTCATTGATGTGGCTGTGACCTGGGTGTTTCAAATCGCTTTAGGTGTGTTTTCGGGGACACAAGCGCGCACTCTCGGATTTGCGGCCGGCACGTTGATGGCTTATTTACTGAATCGACGCTGGACGTTTCAGGCTGCACCGTCATTGCGGCGTCTGTTTTTAGTGGTGTCAACGTATGGGTTGACCTACCTAGTCAATATTGTGTTGTACCGCCAAGCGTTTCCTTTTTTCGATCACGGCTTGGGCTGGGCGTCATCGTATGCCCTTTTTGCTGCATTCTGTATTGCCCAAGGCACCGCTACGCTCATTAACTTTATTGTGCAGCGCTGGATAATCTTCCGCACAACGTCGTACCAGCGTGAACTAGCGTAAGACAGCACCGTTAGGCAACAGCGTAGGGCAAGCAGAATGCTTGCCCTTTTTCTAGGAGTGATCTGGGCGGCGGAAGTCTTCGCGGCGGCCACGGTTGTGGAGAGTGAGCCACTCTAAGAAACCGCGGATGTCACGGCGTTGGATGAGGAAGTACCAACCAAAGCGAGCAAATTCTTGGGGCAGTAACTTACGCATGCCGCGCTGCCAGAGGAGGTATCCCCGGTTGCGATAGGTAAAGAAGCGTTTGAATTCGCCGTCGGGGTATTGGGTATGCATTTTTCCACCGAGGATGGGTTTAAACTCGTCGGAGCCGTCGGGGTGGAGGTAGGCGCAGGTCAAGGCGGTGCCAAAAGCAAGGCCAGAGCCGGCGAGTCGGCGGTGGTATTCTACTTCGTCGCCGCGGATAAATAGCCGCAGATCAGGCACGCCGATGATGGCCATGGCGTCTGCAGAGATGAGCGCACCATTGAAAAGGGAGGCAATTCCGGGGAGGAAATCGCCTTCTAGTTCGCCGATGTACCGGCGCCACACAAGGCCTTGGCGCAGGGGGAAGGCTAGCTTTTCAGGCTTGTCGATGTTGCATACTGCCGGGGAGACCTCGTGCAATTGATGGGCTTCGGCAACGCGGTAGAGCTCAGCAAGAACATGTTCGTTGGCCGGGCGGCCGTCGTCGTCAGCACACCAGATGGCGTCGGCGCCGCGTGCGAGTGCGGTTAAAAAGCCAAGTGCGAATCCTCCCGCACCGCCTAGGTTGGTGTGGGAGGGCACATAGACGGCGCGGTCACCAGCAAGTTCGGCAACGAGGTCGCGCACTTTATCTTCCGCCCCGTTGTCAACAACTATGACCCAGTCAACCGGATGGGTTTGCGCAACGACTTGTTCAAGGGATTTTCGCAGCAAGTCCGCTCGTTGATGTGTGACTATCACGGCAGCGGTGGTTCCGGCTGCGGACAAGGTTGCGGGGTTGTGCTTTTGCGGGGTGTGTGACGCCATGCGTTTTATTGTTTCATGTCCAGTGGCGGTAGTAGTCTTACGCCATGGATCTTACGCAGATATGGCCACCTTTCGGGTTCCAGATCACAGCCGCGAATGCCGCCCATGACATCGTGTTGCGCACAATGCGCGATGAAGACATTGCCGCACTTGCCGGCGCTAGCGCCACAGATATCTTCGGGCCCCAAGTTCCCAGCTACGCTTTTCCTTGGCTGGCAGGCTCTCCCAGTGACACAGCAGCTTTCCGATGGTCCCAGCGCCTACACTTCCACCCCCACCATTGGGAGTTGCCGTTAGTTATCGCCTTGAACGGCGAACCCATAGGCACGGTTGACATTCGTGCTGATGATTTCTCTTCTACCCGCACAGTCAATACCGGCTCGTGGATTTATTACGCGCAGCAAGGCCAAGGACTTGGTACTTTAGTACGCCATGCCATCGCTGTTGCCGCCTTTGAGCACTTCCAAGCCGTAAAGCTGATTAGTCAGTTCTACACCGACAACACTCGATCTGCTGCCGTTAGCGCCAAGCTAGGTTACACAGTTTTACCCGATATTTCCCGTGATGACATTGGCACCCTTGCTACCGCTGAGCTGTGTAAAGCAGACTACACATGCCCACAAGACGTCACCGTCACTGTTTCCGGATTATCTGATCAGCTCAAGCAATTGATGGGGGTTGCGTAAGTTTCACAATAAACCAAGCAAATCGTCGATTTATCAATAAAACAAGAAAAGGGTTCGCACCACACGGTGCGAACCCTTAATCTATGCTGCGCTCACTTGCGCAATGCAGTTCTTAAGAATTAGAACTTGAAGTTAGGCATTGCAGGAAGCTTGAAGCCTGCAACCTGACCGAAGTTAGCAATTACTGCGAAGATAGCAGCAACGATGCCAACGCCGATGAGGATGTCAGTGGTGGTGCCGAACTTGTAGTTGTTCTTGTAGTCGTTTTCGATGGAGGACTTGGAAACATCGAGGTAGGCCTTAACTGCCGAAAGCTTGCCTTCGGTAGAGCTCAAGTCGCTCTTAGCGGACTTTTCGGCTACGTCGTTACGGAATTCTTGGGAGCTGGTCTGCTTCTTGGTGTTTGTAGCGTTTGGGTACTTGGTGTCCATCTCAACCTGGGTATCAACGATTTCGCTGGACAGTTCAACAGCGTCAACAAAATTTTCAACATCGGTTTTCTCTGAAGAACCAGAAGATGCTGCAGATGCAACGCCGTTGGACAGGGAGAAAGCAGTTGCAACAGCAACGGTAGCGGCAATAAAGCGCTTCATAATGGGGCTCC
>JAXFXA010000005.1:0-20815 GCA_034091885.1 Corynebacterium sp. | reverse complement strand
CCAAAAGCCCCAACCAGATAAAGCGGCTCGTATCAACCTACACAACCAAACCGACAAAGTCAAATCCAAGAAGTGAAGTTTTAACAATCCGTCCCCGCCCGTTTACCTCCCGGCAACCTCGCGGCGACTTGATTAAACTTAATGCAAGTGTGTTTAAGAATGCAAATCGGCCCCTAAATCGATCCATAAGACCAGGTAGGAGCCATATCGTCTCAAAGTGACGTTGTTGCTGTTTCGCTAGTGATAACACGCTAATAAGCCATCCGGCCCGTTGATTACGCGTACCGGAGTGTTAAAGATTGGCGTTAGGAGTTCATCCCGCATGATTTCCTCTGGCGTACCAAAAGCCACAACGTTGCCGTCTTTCATGGCGCAGATGTAGTCGGCGTAACGAGCAGCGAAGTTGATGTCATGCAATACCACGATGATGGTGCGTCCAAATTCGCGTGCCGCTTCTTTCAAATGCCGCATCATTTCCACAGAGTGTGAGATGTCGAGGTTGTTGAGGGGTTCATCGAGAAGCACATAGTCTGTCTCCTGGCACAACACCATGGCTACGTAAGCCCGCTGGCGCTGGCCTCCGGAAAGCTCATCAAGGTAGCGGTTTTCTAGCGCGCTCAAATGCAAGAAATCGATGTATTTGGAAATTACTTCTTCATCGTGGGCAGTAAGTCGCCCTTGCGAATAGGGAAAACGCCCAAACCCTACGAGTTGGCGCACGGTCAGTTTCGTGATGAAGTGATTTTCCTGTCGGAGAATGCTTATCACCTTGGCCAGTTCCTTTGAGTTGGTTCCAGCAATGTCTAACCCGGCCACGGTGATCGTGCCGGAATCCATAGTCAACAGGCGGCCGATCATTGTCAGCAATGTAGATTTACCTGCACCGTTGGGCCCAACCAAAGCCGTAATTCCACCTGCAGGAATGTCCAAGTTGATAGGCCCAATGCTGGCTTCATCTGAGTAAGCCTTAGTTACATTTGCTAGAGAAATCACAGTCTGCCCTTTCGCAATATGACGAGGAGAAAGACGCTGCCACCGACTAACTCGATGATGATGGAAACTACACCCTGTGCGTAGAAGATATGCCGCATAACAAAATACGCACCGGTCAAAACGGTAAATGCGGTCACGATTGACATCGGAAAGAGGTACCTATGGTCATAGGTTTCGGCGAATTGATACGCCAAGGTTGCCACTAAGAACCCTAAGAAGGTCAAGGGGCCGACGAGCGCGGTGGACGTTGCGATGAGGATTGAAACTAGTATCAACGTATAAATTGCATGAAACTTGTGGTTGACGCCTAGGTTGCGGGCAGCATCTCTTCCCAGACCAAGGACATTTAGCCGCCGAGCATTAAGAAACAATGCGGCAGTTGCTGTGGCTACGACGGGGATAGCAATTGGGAAATAATCCGTGTCCGCATTGGTGACAGATCCAAACAGCCGCGCCGCTAGTACATCGAATTCACTCGGGGTAAGAACACGCTGCATAAACGTGGCTAGGGATCCTAGCCCACCGCCGATCACAACGCCGACCAACAACATCGCGTGCATATTGTGCGAATTATTGGTCAGCAGCCAGCTATAGAGCACCAAGGATAACCCCACCATAAGCAGAAGTTGGAAGACAAACATTCCAATGCCCTGAGCATGGGCTAAACCGATAGCACCAAAAAGAAAGACCATCGTAGTATTGATAGCTCGATACAGTGCTTCAAACCCCATGATTGATGGAGTCAAGATCCGATTGTTGGTCACGGTGTGAAATGCCACCGTTGCAATGGATTGACATACCGCCACCAGCAACATTGCAATGAGCGCATCTGCCCTGCGGCGTGCAATGAGCCAGAAACCTTCGGTGCCAAAAGGCATAGGGTTGTCATAGACCAAAAGCCCTAATGCAAAGCACAAGGCCGCAACAGACATGCTTATCAGGATGAACCAGAACTTTCTCCGGGCCTTGTCAGAGTGAAAAGCACCTACATGTCGGCGCACATTTGCGCTTGCCGATGCCCCCTGAGCCACTACTTCCTTAGTTGCCACGCGTGGACCTCACAATCAGCACGACGAATACGACCGCTCCCACCAACCCAAGGATGACCGAAACGGGAATTTCAAATGGCGCAATCACTAGCCTGCCAATGACATCGCACGCCGTAACCACTGCAATTCCTAGCAAACACACCCAGGGCAGATTTGAGCGCAGGTCATCGCCTCGGAAAATACTTACGATATTGGGAACAATTAGTCCGAGGAAAGGCAGGGCCCCTACTACGACGGTGACCACCCCAGTTGCTACCGCAACGAGCGCTGTACCGATGAGAATAATCCGGCCGTAATTGAGCCCGACATTGGTTGCAATATCTTCACCCAAGCCAGCGACAGTGAGCTTGTCAGCAACAATAAATACTGCGATAAGCACTGCCACTACGACCCACAAAATCTCATATTGGCCAGCATAGACAGCGGTAAAGGACCCCATAAACCACACGCCTAGCTGCTGTAAAGAGTCCGTTGCCAGGGCGAAAAAGGATGACACTGCACTAACAACTGCACCGAGCATGATGCCAATGATGGGAACTACCAGCGAAGATCGCAGCCGTACACGGCGAAGAAATCCAAAAAACACCATAGTGCCAATGAAAGAAAAAACAACTGCGACCAACATTTTTTCCAACACGGTTGATCGCGGAAAGAGCACTATACAAATCAAGAGCCCTAACCCAGCCCATTCGGTCGTACCGGTGGTGGTGGGTTCCACAAAGCGATTCTGCGTCAAAAGCTGCATGACCAGCCCGCTCATAGCCATTGCTGCACCTGCAAGGATAAGAGCAATTGTTCGGGGGATTCGTGTAGTAGCAAACATTTCCCAGCCATCGACGCTGGTGAAAATTGAGTATTCTCCAACTGCTAAGGATGCAATGATAAGAACAATGACCCCCGCTATACCGACGGTAAGTTTCCATGACCACAAACTGGAGCGGAGATTATTCCGCTCGAGGTGGGCGAAGCGTGGTGCGGAGGTCGAAACGTGCGAATTAGTCACCAGTTAAATGTTAGCTTATTAGCTATTTTGTGCAGAT
Source organism: Corynebacterium sp. (assembly GCA_034091885.1). Classification (GTDB taxonomy): domain Bacteria; phylum Actinomycetota; class Actinomycetes; order Mycobacteriales; family Mycobacteriaceae; genus Corynebacterium. Next base: position 17,733 of record JAXFXA010000005.1, on the reverse strand, counting down.
TGTTCCTCAAAAGAATCTGCAAGAGCATTCAAAATCTCGGTGTAGGTGATAATTCCCTCATTACGGTAGGTATCAGCGGGAGCTACAAGGACGGCATCATTTTCAATAGCCTTGACATGCCGCAATGCTGGGTTGTTTTTGATCAAATCTGCACCTGGGGTATAACCAGGTTCGTCTGATGCAACGGCCGCATCACGGTCAAGGACCATAATGAAATCAGGGTTAGCCTGCGCAATAGCCTCAACGGAGATGTCGTCGCCTTGGTGGTCATCGGAGGCGCCTTCAACTTCTAAAGCGGGAGTCAGGCCAAGTAGGTCGTAGACAGGTCCGAAGGTTCGTCCGACTGTTGGCGCAATAAAACCAATCTTTCCACCGGTGGTGTTGACGGCTATTACTTTCATCTCTGGGTCGTATGCGGCGCGGGCGCGGGCAACTGCGGCGGTGAAATCATCGATAAGCTTTTGGGCTTCGGCCTCATGCCCGAAGACCTCCCCTAATGCTTTGGTATGCCGTATGAGCTCCTGATCGAGAAGTTGCCCATCTTCGCGAGGGGAAAAGTCAACAACCGGAACATTTGGCAACAGCTCTTCTAAAGCCTTTTGGTGCTGAGTAAAGCGCTGACCATTCCAGACGAGGTCTGGTTGTACAGCGACAACACCCTCTAAATTGGGGTCGGTATGCATGCCCAGATCAATAGCCACGGTGTCTCTGTTATAAGCCCCTTCGAGCGACTGCGGGACAATTCCCAACGGCGCAGCGGCAACTTTAACACCCCAATCAGCAAGAATCTCAAACGCGCGGTTATCGGTCACCACCACGGTCTCTACCGGCTGTGGAATAGTTTTCTCCCCGTAGTTGTCGGTAATAACGAGCGAATTAGCAGATGCGCCAACGCTTGCCGATTCCCCAGCCGCGCCAGCACCATCAACCGATGTCGTGGCATCATCGGCAGGCGTAGAGCATGCACCTAGCAAGAGTGCTGCCGAAGAAGCTGCAGAAATAAGAGCATAACGGACATTTCGACGTTGAAGTTTCATAAAGCCTAACCTAACTTAGGCTAAGTTAGGTTGCAACCATTTTCGCCGGAGACGGAGTAAATATGGCTTAGCTTTCGCTCTCAGCGAGCAGTCCTTCCACAGTCACGACGCCGCCGGCGTTGTCGAATTCTTCGCGTGCTCGCGCCAGAAGGCGCGGATCAGCCAAAAGATCGAGAGCAATATGGCTGAGGCTCGCTGCGGAGTCGACCGCCGCCTCAACTGCTTCCTTTGTATTGGCCCACCGCGCAAATTCCTCAGTATGCAAAGCCACGCTACTCGGTGAAACCTTCACCATTGGGTGGATTCCAGGCACCCGCTGAGACACATTTCCAAAGTCTGTCGAGGCCGCCAAAGACTCCGGCACCGTGCCTGCGGGAAGAGCAATCCGGCCGCGACGCTTCTGCGACACCGCCCATCGACGTGCCAACACTTGGTTGTTGCGCACTGGCAGTGACATAGGGTGCGGGTCCCATTCCACTTCCACGCCACACCCAGCCATCTGCGCAGCACCATAAATGACGTCATTGACGCGTTCACTAAGTTCAACCAGAGTTCTGGTTCCCAAAGAGCGGACATAGATCTGCAGCTCAGCAGACTCAGGAATGATCGAAGGACGCTGGCCACCATCCGAAATAATTGAGTGCAGCCTATCACTAGGCGGCATTTGCTGACGTAAAAGACCAATCCCTTGGTACGCCAACGTTGCTGCATCAAGAGCGTTTCTGCCCATGAATGGTTGTGAACTTGCATGGGCTGCCACACCGTGAAAATGGGCCGTAACTGACCGTCGCCCAACCCACGCATGAGAAGAAATATCGTAGCCAAAACCATGAATCATTATGGCGGCATCCACACCTTCCAAGCTACCGCCGCGAATCATGTATTCCTTGCCTGTGTGACCTTCCTCAGCCGGAGTGCCTTGGAGGACGACGCGCCCTTGGGCATCGGCAGGCAAATGCTCCAGCATTTTCGCCGCGGTAAGGAATGCGCCTACCCCAGCGGCAGCAATAATATTGTGTCCGCACGCGTGCCCAATGCCTGGCAAAGCATCATATTCGGCCATGATGACAATCGTGGGATGCAGGTCGGGATCAAAATGGGACGTAGCCGCTTCCGTCTTAAACGATGTGGACACCCCATAAGCCCCTGTTTCCACAACAAAACCACGCTCACGCAATACACTCACTAACTGTCGCTGCGAGCGAAACTCCTCAAACGCTGTTTCTGGGTGCGCATGTAAGTCATGGACGATATCTTCCATGATGGAGGTAAAAGACTCCGCGGTCTCCTCAGCTTGCCCCCACATCTGAAATTGACCACCATAGGCCTCTACCGGATCCCGTGACGCCCGATCCTGGGCATAAGCTGACTCAATCCGTGCACTAATTCCTGACGTTGTTTGGTCTAGAAATGTTGACGACGGCACCGTGGGCGTGGCCATCGCGTCTGCATAATCTGAGGAATGTGACATAAATGAATGTTGTGAGTGGCTCATATTACTTGTCCATCATAGGCGTTTTCTGCGGACAACGTACATGGATTAGCCCCCACACCTGCCAGCACCCATTCCTCGTATTCCCCTCTATTCTTTAGATATTCCAGATACGCCAAACGGCCATGACCTTGCGACAGGAAAATTCTTTCATCGCGGTCATGACCGTTAAGTTTTTTACTCTCTGGTTCGGAGTAAGAAGCTTAGGACTTCTCTGCAGCTACTAGGCTGCTCTTGCGTGGAATACCACGAATCTCATTAGGAGTTTCTGGCAAGGTGGCGGTCTTAATAACTTCGGCCTTACCAGCAGAGATCTGGCTCAAGTCAATGGTGTGAATCTCATTCGTTCCTGGTTCAGTCACGAATGCCAGGTCGCCGTCGACCCAGATTGCTGGGCGTGGCTCTTGCCACTCAGTTGGTTCTTCCCAAGCGGGTACTACATCAACGCTGCCCAGTTCTTGTCCGTCTTCGGTCCAAAAACGTAGCTTGCCGTCAGTGGTGAGCAGGAGTAGCGCACCCTCAGGGCCACGAGCCATGGAGCGGAAAGTGTAGGAAACGCCCTTTGGCAAGGCAACTTTAGCCCGTGTACCGGACTTGGTGTCAATCAGACCGAATTGCTCTGGGTGCTCGTTTTCAGCGTCCTTGTCCACCTTGTAGTCAGACATCACAAAGGCAGAGTTGGGATCACCCACGAGGGTTCCTGCACGTGAGTATGGATCTTCCGGATTGGTAGCTTTGGTGAACTTTCCGTCACGGTAAACAAGAGCTCCATCCTCGCAGCCCAACGCAACGGCACCATCGGCAGCAATTGCTTCACCGTGGACACCCTTGCACTCTTTGCTTTCTGTGATTACAGAACCATCAGGGCGGATGACTGCAGCACCCGTGCGCTCCTCTTCATTACCGACGGAGACAAGGTAGTTGCCGTCTTCGAGTGGCACAGCAAGTCCGTGGTGAACCTCAGGAAGCTTGATGGTTTCGGTGGTGACCTTGTCGGCGGTGTGCTGATCCTCTCCTACTAGATCCTTGATCTGGTAGATCTCAAAAGAACCCGTGCCATCGGAATACAAAGCGGCGCGGCCATTTTCAGCGATGGCGTGACCGGTTTCATCGGCAGCGAAGTGCAGGTCTGCAAAGCTTGGAGTTGTTTCGTAGTAGTGGCTGTGGTCGCCGTGCTTTTGGCCCCAAGCTCCAAGATCCAAAACGGAGAAGTCCGAACCATCGGCAACGATGAGGTGGCGGTTGTTACCAGCATCAGATAGCCGCAGGAAACCAGGCTTTTCTAGCTTTTCAACCACTTCCAAAGACGTTGCATCCATGATCATGACGCCACCGTCATAAGTCAAAGCAACGCGCGCACGAGGAGTCGAAGATTCAACGATCTCTCCTGCACCCTCCGCCACAGCAGTCGTCGTTGCCGTGGCGGTTGCGGTCTCCGTCGTGGTTTCTTGTGCAACATTTGCATCATTGCTACAAGCAACAAGTGCCAACGCGCTTAGCGATGACACCATTCCTACATAAAAGCGGTTTCGAGATTTATTCATAGCCACAGACTAATGGAAACAACTGCCAATTAAAATGGTAATGGTTATCATTGCCCACTTTCGTTACCCCCGCCCCACTCACAAGGTTCTCAGTAGAATCGAAAAGCTGAACCATTCGAGCCCTGCCGCGGCTTGGTCTGCTGTGGCGGCATCGGCAGGCCCCGAGCAATTTACCTCCATCGGACGCTTTTCCGGCTTGGCAATCGGTTACAACATAGCCGTCGCTGTTTTTGGAGGCTTCTCCCCTATGGTTGTTACCTGGCTCATGGACCACACAGGAAATCCACTGGCCCCAGCCTATTACGCAGCCTTAGTCTGCGCCGTCGCGGCATCCCCGCCATCATGCTCATGCGCACTATGGCGCGCAAGCCGATGGAGCTTGTCGATGCCCACAGCGACCGCTCATCATCTTGCTCCTGAGGATCGCGGAACATCCAATTTTGGTTGTCGTGGGAGATCATCTTGAGAAAGCGTCCTGCGTTCCGCGCGGCGTTTTCTAACTTCGAGCCTGATAGTGTGGCAGCGTTTACTGAAAATGACGTTGACCGTTTGCTTGAAAACGCCGATATCGTGCGCAACCGCGCCAAGATCCTGGCAACGATTAACAATGCACGGGCAACACAGCTGCTCCGCTCGCAGGGTGGACTGCCAGCATTAGTGTGGTCTTTTCAACCGGAGGAAACGCCACGACCGCAAGCGTTGAGCGACATTCCTACGCAATCCGTGGAATCGAGGGCTTTGGCGAAGGCACTACGCAAAGAGGGCTTTACATTCGTTGGTCCGACAACCATGTATGCGCTGATGGAGGTCATCGGAATGGTAGATACCCATCTCCTAGTCTCACATCGTCGCGGTTCTTCTGGCATCTGGCCGCGGTAGACTACGTCCTAACAAGGGCGACAAATACTAATTATTCTGTAATGCCCAGGCCAATTGTTATGTTCAACAATGCGGAGGAACCATGCCCAAGATTATGACTTCCATCTCCTCCCCGCTGGGTGAGCTCACAGCCATTGCTGACGAGTCTCATCTTCTTGGTCTTTATTTCCCTGAACACTGCCCGGCGCCAGCTGACCTTGCTCCTGATGCACCGGCGTTGCCGCATTGTGAATGGGACAACCACGATCTTTTCATACAGCTCAAGTCGCAGTTGGATGAATATTTTGCGAAGGAACGCACCGCGTTTAGCATTCCCATCGCTTTTCATGGCACTGATTTCAATGTGACAGTGTGGCAATTTTTGCAGTCCATCCCCTATGGTCAGACCACGACGTACGGTGAAATAGCAGCGCAAATGGGCAATAAAAAATTGGCCCAACGTGTGGGCCAAGTGGTGGGGCGCAATCCCCTGAGTATCATCGTTCCTTGCCACCGAGTGGTAGGAGCAAATGGTGCGCTAACGGGGTTCGCTGGCGGGTTAGAGCGCAAGCGTTTTCTGCTGGATCTCGAAGCACCTTCGCCTGCCGATGCCGGCCGGTTGTTCTAGCCAGCATCGCTTGCCGATGCCCCATTAGCCCAACGCAAGCCCCTACTTCTTCGAGCCAACCTTTACTGTGACGGTTGCGTCCGGATCAACTGCGTGGATGATGGACTCATAGAAAGTTGTGGCTTGTTCGAGCAAGACCGCGCGGTTCTCATTTACGTATTGCTGCTGAGCTTCAAGGCTTAGGACCTCATTGAACAATTCGGCTTGTGACACTTCCGGTGTCACAAAGCTTAAGACTCCGTTATTCTCCGTCACCAAGCGGAAGTCCACGTCATCGTTGCCGATAAAAATGAAGTTCGGCGCGGTAATCTCATAATTGTTATTTCCGGTGTGACGGACGTCGACATCTTTGCCTTCCAGTCCAAGCTTGGCATCGAAGTTGTATTCCATAAACACAGCCCTGTCGCTTCCAGGCACACGCAACCCAAATACTTCAGTGGACTGACCACGCTCGCGCAAGCCCTGGATACCCAGGCTCAGAAGAACCACCTGTTCTTCTCTCTTTACTGACTCAATAACTTGTGCCGAACGGTCTTCAACCACAACGTCGGTTGGATCCTGCAAGGTAGCTGCAGTGCGCCACACCATAAATGCGCCGCCGGCTACCAAGCCAAGCAGAAGCGCCAGAACCAGTGCGAGAGTAATTCCAGTAGCTTTCTTCACGAATTCTCCTTATTTTCTATACGTGCTCAAGCAACAAACACGCTTTGCCCACTATAGACGGAGTTTTCTCAGCCTAGGCTCCCAGCAAAGTTTCGTATCCAATTCGTTTCCATTTCGTTGCGTAGCTGTCGTTCTTTGCCCACAACCCGTAGATTTGAATGGACTTCGCGAACGAATTAGAAGCAGGGAGAATCAAATGGAGTGGACCGTTATTGCGTTCTTGTTTCTTTTCATCTGGCATGAGATAGAGGAATTCTTCGTGCTAGTTCCGTGGCTCCGCCGGAATTCAGCACAGCTCCCAGGTATAGCCGGACGCCTAAGCATGTCCTTGGCCGAGGCCGTTTTTATTGCCAGTGAAGAACTTATTGTGCTCATTGTAATCTGTCTCTGGGCCGAAGATGTGTGGGTCTTAGCCGCAATGATCGCCTACACCATCCACCTCGTCATACATTGCGCTCAGATGGTGTACACCTATATCAAGCGCTTTCCTCTGCGACTATGGTCCGCACCGTTGCAACTACCAATCATGGCTTGGCTTATCATCGCCCACCCTAGCCATGGAGCCATCAGTCTACCTGTTGCTTCAACCATCATGGTTGCCGCCATGTGTATAAACCTAGCTTTCATACATTGGTTTACGAACAAAGTCCTCAGCCGATCCTTCTTACCAATGCAAAGCGGCATTATCGCAACCAACCTCCGCAACCAGCCTTCGGAAACATAATCCGTAAGATCTTCATTCGGCAGTTTCCTCGCGTGCACTGCAAGCTGTATGAAACTGAGCAAACAAAGGCGAAAGCTTCCTTTAGTTCTACGTGGTTAAAGGAAGCTTTCGCCAGTGTTCAGTCTTTTCCTATCGGAGCATATAGAGCACCATTTTGGCTTTAGTCAATGCTTTCACGGCGTGCGGGAGCCTAGTAGTGAAGTGGACTAGCCCACCTGGTTTGAGGATGACAGTTTTATTGTCGCCTGTTATCTCAAGTTCACCTTCTAGGGTCTGCACGATAACTGGCATGGCTGCAGTGTGCTCTGAGAGCTCTTCGCCAGCATCGAAAGAAAACAGTACGACATTAACGCCTTCAGCACGCATTAGCGTTTTCGACACAGTGGAGTTTTCGGCATATTCGATCTGCTCGGCGAGATTGTCAATGAAACCAAGCATTGCGGTTGGGAGAAGTTTGCGTTCGCTCATTATTTCTGGTGTTCTTTCTTCAGTCTTTTGCTATTGAGGTTTGCGCGCAATAATCGCGATGCCCGTAAGTTGCTTCTGGTATTCGCTGAAGGTGGAGCGCATCGCTAAAACGCGCTGACGCAAGTCTTTATCGAGGATAACATTTTTGAGTATCCTAACCACCCCAAGTAGTCCCTCATCAGCGAGATTGCGGCGCAACGACAGCAAAGCCATCGGCTCGAAGCCTACCCACTCAATAGTAAACCCGGCTCGTTTAAGCACCTCGCACCATTCGTTTTCGGTTAAGGGACGCGCATTGACGCGAATTGATTTGGCAAGCTTCTTTCGCAGCGCGTCAGCCAGTTGCAAGTCAATATTATTTGGAACGAGGCCGAGCTCATGAATTGCATAGCACCCGCCCGGAGAAATCAATCGGAATGCTTCGGCAACGATTTCATTCTTGCCATTCTCGCCCTGCATGGTCAACATAGCTTCACCAATCACTACATCAGCCGAAGCCGCAGGCAAGCCTGTATCTTGTGCTCGCGCATTAATTACTTTTCCATCATACGGAGTAACGACCTGTTTAACGTTGGCAGCCGCATCGGGATCTTGCTCCACGCCTAGATATGACGCAACTCCACTCTCGACGATAATCTTTGCGGTTCGCCCCAAGCCTGGAGCAAACTCGATAATCCTACTTCCGTGGATATCTGCTTGCGAGAGCAGGCGCGTGGTGAGTTTCAAACCACCGGGACGTAGAACTTTCTTGCCGGCACGGGCTAACACCCAATGGCCGGCCGCCGTTTCTGTGGGACGTTCACTTTGCGGTACTGGACTAATTTGGACCATACCAGAATCATACCTGAAATTAGGCTAGCCTTACCTTGGTTATTAAAATTGTTTCATTGCCCCTCTTGCGAGTGATATACCATCGACATAACCGAGCGAGGTCCGCTTTCGCTGACCATCATCAGCATCCTGAACCGCTACGACTTTTCGAAATCAAAAACGGGGGATCTTCTGATGGAAAATGAGCTTAGTCACAAGATTGCCCACCAAGAACTTTTTAATGTCGCCTGTTCTTTCCTCTTAATTTCGTACTGAGCAGCAACCCGTCAGACCCCATGCAAAAGGCTTAGCATTTTCCACTGGGGAATTTGCGTACGCTGCTGGTCTATACTTTGCACTCTAAGTCGTGTCCTAATTCATACCCAATGATTAGCCATAGGCGACGTTTTCTGGACAATCGCACCTATTGCACACTTTGCGTGCGTTAACGCTTCTGATACACGAAAACCCCGCTTACCGGGGTGTGAACTAGCCCCCCCCGAGTGTTGGACTGGTTTAATTCTAGGTGGTTAGGGGTTTCGCCAGTTGCCGGTGATCTCGACTCTAGAGATGCCGCTACCGAGGCTGACCCGGTTGACCCCGGGAGCAAGCACCGGGAACTCACCGGTGAGCGCGACGGTTTGCACCCGGCCTGCCACATGCGAGACAAGCCGTGCCGAGTCCAGGGTGATCTGCCCTGCCTGTGACTGGACGCGGTAGGCGGTTGCGTTGATCGTCAGCGTCATTGAGGACACTGTCGTATCGAGAGTGAAACCGTGTATCAGACACCTCCTCCTGTGGCGAGCACCGTGTGGGGGGAGCTAATACGAGCCAGCTGGCGGTTGATGCCGGGGGCGAGTTTGCTCACCAGTGAGCCGTCGTTGAGCACACCCTTGATGTCCATGGCCTGGACCAGCGCCCGGGCGGTCTGGTCGACGATGCCCGCCACCTCTCCTGCGCGCCCGGCCTCCTGGCCGACAGCGCTGCTCGTGGTGGTTGCAGGTGCGTTGGGGTCAGATCGACCGAGTCCAGGCTGGTGGTGACCGGCACGTCGATACAGCTGGTGAGCTCGCTCATGGCCGCCAGGATGCCGGCGGCGCCGTCCTCGGCGGCTGCGACTGCGCGGTCACCGGTGTCTTCGATACCTCCGGCCAGGCCTCGGGTGAGCATGTCACCCACCCACGCCATTTACATGGACGACGAGTTTATCCCAAAGTATCCCGTGATTCCATCCCAAATATCCGCGCACCAGCTCATCACCTTGTCCCAGAGCCAGCCTGCCAGCGACTGGATGCCGTTCCACAAGCCCCGCACCAAGCCAGCGTCTGCAGACACCATCTGACCCACGCCACCTAGGACCGCGCCTACGACCCCGGTGATGATCTGCGGGATCGCCACCACGATGGTCGAGATAATCTGCGGCAGATTCGTGATCAACGCCGTCAGCAGCTCAACGCCTGCCATGACCAGCTGCGGAATCGCCCCACCGATCGCCGAGACAATCGCTGCGATGATCTGCGGCAGCGCAGCCACGATCGTGCTGATGATCTGCGGCAGCGCCCGAACCAGGGAGGTCAACAACGCGATACCGGTCTCGATGATCTGTGGGATCGTCCCGACTAAGAACTCCACGATCGAGGTGACGATCTGCGGCAGTGCCTCAATGAGCACCGGGATCGCTTCCAGCAGGCCCTGTGCGAGTCCGAGGATGAGCTGCAACGCGGCCTGAATGATCATCGGCAGGCTATCGACCAGCCCTTGGACCAGGGCGACTATCATCTCCACGGCGGCTGGGATAAGTTCCGAAAGCGCCTGACCAATCCCGGACGCCGAGGTGGTGATGATCTGCACGGCGGCGTCCAACAGCAACGGCAAGGCCTCGATAATCGTCTCGACCAGGGCGACAATGAGCGTCACAGCTGTCTCGGCAACCGACGGCAAGACCTGCGTGATGCCGTCGAGCAGCGCGGTGAGAATCGACATGCCGGTCTCGACGACTATCGGCAGCTGCTCGGCGATAAACGCGAGTGCTTCTTGCAAAATCTCGCCAAGCTTGTCGATCAGTGCCGGGGCTCCGCCCTCTTCGAAGGCTGTGGTGAGTTCATCGATCCACCCGCCCACCATCGGCATGACCGTGCCTGCCAGCGCGTCGGTCAAACCTTGGGCGAGCAGGCCCTTGAGGTTGTCGATCCCGTCACGCATGGTCGACAGCTGGCCGGTGAAGATTTTCGACTGGGCTTCCATCGCCCCGTGGAAACGGCCGCCTTCTTCCGTTGCCGAAGCGAACGCGTCAGCGACCATGTCCGCGCTGATCGCGCCCTTGGCCATCTCCTCTTTCAACTCGCCGATGGACTTACCCGTCTTGCGGGAGATCTCCTCCAGCGGGTTGAAACCGGCGTTGATCATCTGGTTGAGGTCTTGGCCGGTCAGCTTGCCTGTCGAGGACATCTGGGCGAACGCCAAGGTCAGTGACTCCATCTTCTGTGCATCGCCTTGGGAGATGTCACCAATCTGGCTGAGGCGACGTGTGGCCTCGTCGGCGCTGATACCGAACGCCATAAGGGTTTGCGTGTTTTTCGCTAGATCCTCCATGCCAAACGGGGTGCGGGCAGCTTCGAGTTTGAGGTCATTGACCAATTGTTGAGCTTTAGCTTGATCGCCGAGCATCGTGGTGAAGCTGGTGGTGTGTTGCTCCATGCGGGCGTTGTACTCCACCCCGTCCTTCAACGCATCGGCCATACCCCGGCCGATGCTCGCGATCGCCTTGCCGATGCCCTTGACACCAGCCACGATCGCCTCGGCGGCCAGGTTGGCTTTAAGCACGTCCCCGAAGACCCGGGTCTTATCCCCGGCATCGTCCATCTCGTCGCCGAGATCATCGACCGCGTCCTCCAAGTTCCCGGCATCCTTGGCGGCGTCTTTCACGTCATCGCCTGCCCCGTCGGCCTTGTCCCCGAACTCGCCGAGTGCATCATTGTTGGCCTTGAGCTCTTTTTCCAGCTCGTTGAGCTCAGCTCCGGCGTTGTTAAGCTGGATCTGCCAGTTCTTCGTGCGCGAATCGTTCTCCCCGAACGACGCGGCCGAGTTCTCCAGCGCGGCCTTGAGTGTTTCGATCTTGGCCTTTTGGGTCTCGATCTCTTTGGTCAGCACCTGGTTGCGGGAAGCCAGCGCCTGGGTGGACTTGTCGTTCTTGTCGAACTGGGAGGCCACCAGTTTCATCTCCGAGCCCAGCACCCGCATTTCACGGTTGATGTCGGTGATGGCCCGTTTGAACTCGCGTTCACCTTCCAAACCGATCTTGAGACCAAACGATGAGTCAGCCATGGTGAAGGTCACCTCCTCGAAGTAGAATGAGGCAGTGGGAATCGTCCAGAATGCGAGGGAGCACAACGTGAGTGACACCGATATTGATGTGATCCAGTTCGCGAAGCTGCTCGCCAAGCTGGATTCGCATTTGCCGATTTCAGATGCGATGGAACACGCCGATCCACAAAAGAATGGGCGGTGGTGGTCCTCCCAGCGTGAACACATGTCGAATTGGTTCGCATCGCAAGCGACAACCGGCAGCGGCGCATTCACACGACAAGAACCGAATGTGTCGGCGAAGACGACCTTTAACCGGCTTCAACACCCCGAAGGGCTGGTCTGGATTGCTGAGGCACTCGGAGCAGATACCGACCTGGTCCAGCGTGTAGCCGACGAAGCATTGACTATTCCCAGGCGCTCCCGCAGTGCTTTTGTCCGCTCACACCTACCGTGGGAACTGATCGCACCGCTGGCTAAATCCCAGCTGGGATGATGTCGTCGATAAACCACACCTGTGCTGGTTGTGCTCGTCCTGTTTCGATCCGCCAGCAGACCACCAGGTCAAGGAGCTCACCAAAGACCATCAGGCCCACCTCGTGTGCGCGTAAGCCGAGGTGGGCTAAACCGATGTAGGTCAGGCAGGTAAATGCTGCTCGGTCGGATTCGACTATCCGTCCGCTGCCGGGCTCGCTTTTGGGGCTGGCTCGGTGAGGATGTCGCGGCGGGTGCCTCGCTGCAATGCCTCAGCGATCGCACCCCGGTAGTCGGCGATATCGGCAGGAACCGTCAGCAGCTCCACCTCGTCCTCCGTCAACTGCGGGCGCGGGTTATCGCGGTGGGTGAGGTTGTGGATCTGCACCGACTGGTTGGCCAGCAGCGTGATCAGCCAGATCACCTCGGTCAGCGTCTGGCCGAGGTCCTCCGAGGTCTCCAACGCGGCTCCGAGCTTGTCCAGCCCGCCGTAGCGCTGGGCGATCAGCCGGGTGGCCTTGGTGGTGAGCACCAGCTCGTACTCGCTCCCACCGATTCTCACGGTCGCACTGCGTGCGGCAGCATCACGCGAAGGTATGTCAGTCATGGGGGTGCTCCTTTACTTAGCCTGACTGGTGGCGGCGGGCTCGTAGACGGACTGGTACCAGCCGGTGATGATCTCCGCCTTAACCTTGGGGTCACCTTCGGTGGCTTCGGCTTTCCACGGGTGACGGCCCTTGCTATCTGGCTTATTCCGACGCAGGATCGTGCCCTCAATGCTCGGGGTGGAAAACGTGATCGAGTCGGCCTTGGTGGCAAGCGTGGTGCTCGGCAGGGCGAACTTGACGCGGTAGAGCCAGAAGTACTGAAAGGTGCCATTCGAGCGCGCAGCACGGAACCCGATCGCTACCGGTGTGCCGCCGTCTTCCGAGGACGAGATGAGCACCCCGTTGGCATCCAAGGTGGCACCGGTCAGTGCCGCTGCGGCTTCTGCTCCCAGATCGTCAACGCCGAGGGTGAGCGTGCCGGATTTGAATTCCTTGACGATCTCACTCGGCCCGTCGTCGGCGTAGAGAATCGCCTCAGCAACCTCGACAGACAACTCCGCTGAGATCGCTTTGGCCAGTGGCTTCGGGCTGGCGTAGGTTTCCCCGCCAGATTCATCTTCGGTGATCGCGGCGTAGTAGAGCTTGTCCAAACCAATCGTGGCCATGGTGTTTTCCTTTCGGCAATGGGAGAATAGAAAAGGTCGATTTTTGAGAAGGGGTGTTGGTGTGCGGGTTTTGTTCGAACTGTTGGAGACTCAAGTTCCGGCTGGAGTGTGGTGGCCAGGAAACTCGCGTTTCGAGATCGCGTTAGGTGCGGTGCTAACTCAGAACACAGCCTGGTCAAATGTAGAAACAGCCATCACTAACTTGTGCGATGCTGGATTGCTTAACCCTGAACGGCTACTGGTTGCCGAGGATGCTCTTGTGCGGGCACTGATTCGTCCGAGTGGATATTTCAATATGAAAACCAGCTATATTAAAGCCCTTAGTGCTTGGTGGCTGGAACGTGATCAGGCCGTGCTATCTCTTAACACGTCGACGCTACGTGCTGAGCTGTTGTCGATTCGCGGGGTGGGTGAAGAAACTGCCGATGACCTGTTGCTCTATGTCTATCAGCGTCCGGTCTTCATCTATGACCTCTACGCACGTAGACTGTTGGCCTCTGCCGGTTACGGTGAGCACAAAACCTATTTGGCAGCCAAGAAAGCTCTTGACCCGTTGGTAGAAAAGGCCGAGTTCACTGTCCCAGAGCTGGCGAAGTTTCACGGGCTGATTGTTGATGCCGGGAAAATCGCTAACAGACTAGGTGGCTGGGACATCGCCTACCCGCTGCTTGTCTCCCACACCTTCGCAGACGCCACATCCACCTCATAGTGGTGGTAGCCGGTGTCGTCCTCGAAGCCGATGTAGCGCCTGGCCGTGACCACAAGCCCCGCATCGACGAGCGCGTGGGTGAGCGTGTCGCGCCAGGGTAGGTAGTGGCCTGCTGTGAACAGGCTGAGGCGGACTTCTTCAACGTCGACGCTCGGGGTGTTGTCGGCGATCACCTCCAGTATGTCGGCGATCGGGGTGGCAACCAGATAGGTGTCCGGTGCGGGCGAGGCAGTAAACAGGCTCACCGCGATCGGCAGATCAAGCCGGTCAGCAATGGCGGTGAGGGTTTCCAGCAGCGGGATGGTCATGGTGTGATCCCGTCGAGCTTGGCTTTGAGCACCGTTTTCATCGCGTCCACGGCACTGCGCCTGGTTTAGGAACGCGTCGGCGCGAGAAACGGGCGGGCGGGCTAGTTGCTTCGACCGTGCTCTAACACGCTCCAAGGCAAAACAAAAGGACGCTCACTTTGTATCAAAATGAGCGTCCTAGTGGTTTCTCTATACGCAACTTTTGATACAAGGCGCTAGGTGGGTGCAAAAACCGACTAGGTGGGTGCAACTAGGGGTTGGGCGGGTGCATTTCGCCGCTTTTACTAGTTGACCTGCAGATCCTGAGCAAAACTATGGAGTCTTGAGAAGATCAACACCGTCGAGATAATCGATGAAACCGTCGATCATCTGACTCGTGCGTTCTTTAATATCTCCTTCGACAAAATCATGCTTGTTGTTTGCTAGTGCAACGAGCTCGACGTTCTTGGTGCCTTCACGGCGCTGTCCGGAAAGCGTCTCGGCTCCTAGGTAATACTTCTGCTTATCGACAAAGCGGTAATCCGAAGCACGGATATTAATACGCTTTTCAAGGAATGCTTTGTTGCCGAGCGCTTCGAGCAAAATGTTGTCACTCAATGTCGCCTCGTGCTCAGCTCGCTTCTTCGCATAGATATGCTCGATCTCGAGTTTCGTGTCGAGATCCAAAATTAGCTGTTCAGCGTCTTGGAATGCCCACCAGACAAGCATCGACTTGGTGATAGGGCGACCATTAGTAAACCTGTAACTGGTAAAGATCTCCTTGATGTGCTGGCGAGTGAACTTGTAGTTTTCGAACGTTACTGGCTCGTTGTTGACCAGACGCACCATCTCTGGATAAATCGGAGAGCGAAGTGCGTTCACGCCAGGACGGTCGATTGCGTATGCCCAAATGAAACCAGTGATGAGCGTCAGGAACTGTTCGAATTTACCTTGGTCGAGTTTTCCTTCAACGTCACGATTGTGCATGAAGTATACGGAGACGAAGAAGGTCCACATGCTATTGGGCGCATAGTGCAGGACAAACAATCGACGCAACACTTCGGAGCTAAACACCAATTTGTCCTGGGTCGACACTTGGACCCAAAATCCGAGTAGTGACTCCAAGTTCTCGAGCGTTTCGTCTATCTTGAGCAGCTCATAGCTATTGGCTTCAAAGAAGTCGCGCAGGCCCTGCGTCGTGGTATCACGAATACCACGACAGGCACGCTCGTAGTACATGTACCGAGTGAACAACTCGTCAACGGGATTAGCACGCGACGAAGCAAAGACCTGCTTCGATGTTTCTTCGAGTTCCCGCCAGCGCTGAACGAATTCAACCTTGCGGTGTTGGTCAGAGAAGTACTTATAGAGCTGAGATTTGAAAATGTCCGCGTCCGACAGCGGCAAGCCACGATCGTTAAGAGTTGAGAAGATCCGCAGTGCGGTACTTTGGGATTCCGCCTCGATAGGCAACAGAATCAGATTGTTCAGGGCACGAATGGCTAGCTTGGCGATGTAGCTCGGACACTCTAGAGTAGATTTCTCGATTCGGTCTTTGAAGAAGTTGAAGGCTACCGCGTACTTGCTCTTCTGCTCCGGCTTGACCTCGCCGGTTTTTAAGATGGACAAGAATTCTTCTTTGTCATCGTCAGAGGCGACTTCTGAATCAATCTTGAGATGGTCGCGGTCAGCCTCACCAAACTCGTCAGTCTTCCAAAGACATTCTGCAATCTTCGCCAGCGTGAGCTGTGATTCTTTATCCTTCTGATTCTCGAACTTTGCGTAGAAGGCACGTAGTAGGAGCATCAACGTGGTTAAACGCTGCTGCCCGTCGATGATCTCTAACTTGCGATCATTGTTTCTAAACGTCACGATAGGCCCGAGGAAATACTCATCGTCAGAGTCGAACGCGTCTGCATCTCCTTGGGGAATCGCGAAAGCGAGGATGTCTTCCCAAAGCGTAATCAGCTGATCTTCACTCCACGCATAGGGACGCTGATAATCCGGGATAAGGAAATCAGAGCGTTTGTCGCTGAACAGTTTCAGAACATTTTGCTGATCAATATTTAATTTGGACATGGGGCTTCCTCTCACTCGTCAACTGCATCCATTCTAGCGAGACCTGCTATACAACGACTCGGCCGTTCACAACCTGCACGCATCAGTCAAAACCTCGGCCTGACTCGGTTCTGACAGAAGCGTGAAATATGAGCCTAGTTTGCACATGATGCTCAGGCACCAGTGTGCCTAATGGAAGATACGGTGTCTGGAGTCGGATGTGTCTGCGCGTGTCGAATCGTTGAACTGGATGGTGATTATACCGTCTTTATCAACGATCGCTTGATCGACAAGTAGGTTCCATGCGTCGTCGGTGTAGTCCAATACCGGCTGGGTGTCGAGATATTCCTGGTTTGCTCGGACTTGGCTCAGGCGGTCTTTACGGTCGGCGATCTTAGTGGTGACATGGCCGAGAATGGCCCTTGCGTGGTCGTGGCGGGCTTGAAGATTGGCGTAGGTAGCATCGAAGTCATCCATGTTGAGGGTGCGGGTCGCTGCAGTCTCAATGAGCTGGTCGATCAGCACACTGGTTTCTTCCAGTTCCTTAGTAAGTATGACTCACCGGGTTTCGAGAGACTCAATATTGAACACAGATGCTTCGAGAATCTCAAGAACGCTGGCTGCACCGGTGTTGGCGTTGATTCGCTACGCAAGCGCATCAACGAAGGCTTCTTTGATCGCGTCTTCGGTGATATGGGGTGTGGTACAACGGGTGCATTTGCCTTCATATTTGTTGTTGCATCGCCAGATAATCCGCTCATACTTGGATTCTAAGTGCCACTTCTTGCGTCTAAAGGTTCCTCCACATTCTCCGCAGCGAACCATGGAGGCGAAGACGTAGTTGGGGTTTGCATAGGAGCGGCCTCGGCGCGCAATTTCTGCTTGGACGTGGTCCCAGATCTCGGATTCGATAATGGGCTCGTGGTGTCCGGTAACGTAATATTTAGGCACCTCCTCTTCGTTCTTCTTCACCATTTTAGTCAGGAAGTCAGTGGTGAAGGTTTTCTGCAACAGGGCGTCACCTTTGTATTTCTCGTTTCGCAAGATGGAGTTGATCATCGAGGTTGACCAGGTGGTTTTGCCTCGCGGCGCAGTCGGTCTTCCTCAGTCATGACCTTCGCAGGTGAACTATCCTTCGGCCGTCCTTTCGGTTTAGGGAGCAACGCCTGATCGCCACCTGTTCGCCAGGCACGGACCCAACTAGTGACAAGCTGGTCGGAAGACAAACCAAACTCACGGGCAAGATCCATCTTGGATTGGCCTGTGTTAAACCGATCGACGACTTCCTTTTTCACTTCGAAAGAAGTGTGCTGCTTAGTGTGTTTTTCCACAAGACATAGCCTGCTATGCAAAAGCCAACGACGATACAACTTGCGAACCGGGTCACGACGAACTAACAACCGGTTAGCCGCAGCCATGTCACCCAATCCTTGCTCAAATAACTCAACAAGACGCTCTCGTTGAT
>JAXFXA010000004.1:0-5995 GCA_034091885.1 Corynebacterium sp. | reverse complement strand
TTTCGTGCCCGATCCCGCTGTCCAGCATCAGATGCAGTCAACAGCACCTGGCCAGCCGTGCGACCGTAACGGGCAAATGAGCGTGACCACTCATTGGCCAAGCGGAACTGCCCTACCGCAGCCACTGCTTGTTTGGTTGCTAGGTCTTGGGGACGCTGCTGGATTCCTAGAGGCGCCATTCCGGCTGCTACCGAGCCCGACGAGACTACAATGACATCACTGGTTTGCATACGCGTGACAATGGCATCCACGATGCGGTCGATTTTGTTTCCATCGACAGCAAAGTCCTCACCTGTCAATGATGAGGAGCCAATTTTGACCACGATGCGCTTCGCCGCCGACAAGACCGCACGCAATGACTCCGCGTCGCCTTGCTGTGCGGGCTGAGACGCAGCTTCAGCCGACGCGATGCCACCACGATTATCGTCCATGTAATAAATTGTAGCGTCCGAATCATTCACCACTGAAAGTAGGTGAACTAGCCCTGCCAACGGTCACGGTTAGCAGACTCACGGGTGACCTGCTCGTCCTGGCCATAGTCGTATTCATCAATCAAACCACGACGTGCCTGCGAAGCACGCTTACGTTCCGCAGCGGAAGCACGATTAGTTCCCTGCAAGCGGGCATCAAAGCCGCGACCGGCCAAAGTTGGATCTCCACCCGTCATTGGTTCCCATTCAAATGTGATCCCACCAATGGTTACAAGACAGCCTTCAACGGCCCCTTGCTTCCGCAGTGCATCTTCCACGCCAGCCTTGGCCAAACGGTCTGCCAAGTACCCCACGCCCTCTTCGTTTTCGAAGTCAGTTTGAATAATCCAGCGATCAATCTTGTCGCCTTCAACTATGAAGCCACCTTCAATTTCAGGATCGGGAGTCACTGTGAAGTCGGCAAAACGTCCGCTCTTTGCGGCCACAGCCTGCGGACGAATGATGGTATGTGTCTTATCCACCTTCGTCTTAGGTTGGGACTTGCGATGCTCCTTGACCATCTCCAGCAGTTTGTACTTCAGGGGTTCTAAGCCCCTACGCGCAACCGCGGAGATAATAAAGACTGGCCAGCCGAACTTTTCTTCCAGATCCTCTTTCACAAACTCGGCGAGCTCTTCAGCTTCTGGAATATCAGTCTTATTCAAGATGATAATGCGGGGGCGCTCACTGAGATCACCTAGACCGGTATCTTGTGCTAAGGCGGATTGGTAATTTTGCAGCTCCGCTTCCAAGGCCTCAATGTCTGAAAGTGGGTCGCGTCCTGGCTCTAAGGAAGCGGTGTCAACCACGTGCGCCAGCACTGCCGTGCGCTCGATATGACGAAGGAAGCCCAAGCCCAAGCCTTTGCCTTCTGCTGCCCCAGGAATAAGGCCCGGAACATCTGCAATAGTAAAAGACTCATGTCCCATATCCACCACACCCAAGTTAGGCTGCAAGGTGGTAAAAGGGTAATCACCAATCTTCGGTTTCGCAGCGGAAAGAACAGAGATGAGAGAAGATTTACCCGCAGAAGGGAACCCAACCAATCCCACATCTGCCATTGATTTCAGCTCAAGGATCAAATCGTGTTGCTGACCAGGCTCACCTTGAAGAGCGAATCCGGGTGCTTTACGCGCAGCCGAAGCAAGTGCGGCATTCCCCAGTCCGCCGAAGCCGCCCTCTGCTGCTATGAAGCGGGTGCCCGGCACAACTAAATCAGCCAGCATCTCTCCGTCTTCGGAATACACCACGGTGCCGGCCGGAACAGGCAAGATCAGATCCTCACCGCGTGCACCATTGCGCCAATCTCCTGCACCATTATTGCCGCGACCAGCTTTGATATGCGGACGGTAGTGAAAATCCATAAGCGTGTGGATTTGTGGGGAAACTTCCAAAATAATGTCACCGCCGTGACCACCGTTTCCACCATCTGGTCCGCCCAGTGGCTTGAACTTCTCACGGTGAACCGACGAGCAACCATGGCCGCCGTCACCGGCCTGCAGGTGGAGAACCACCCGATCAATAAATCGAGCCATGACCCGAGGTCCTTTCTAAATCTGTGAACTGTATCCGCTATCTCAGCACACTTGTGCGCTGTAATGCCGAAGTTCATTAATTCGAGCGTGATAAGCAATAGTAGCTATTTTATAGTGCGAACATAAAAACCTCCCCAGCACAGTCAAACGGTGCTAGGGAGGAATTGCGCTTTTACCACGCTAGTTTGAGAAATTACTCAAATTAAGCAGTAGCCTCAGCAGCTTCAACCTGCTCTGCAGCAGGAACGATGCTGACGGTGCGACGGTTACGCTTGATAGCGAACTCAACTGCGCCTGCTTCCAGAGCGAAGAGAGTGTCGTCGCCGCCACGGCCTACGTTCTCACCTGGGTGGAACTTGGTGCCGCGCTGACGCACGATGATCTCGCCGGCCTTAACCTGCTGACCACCGAAACGCTTGACGCCTAGGCGCTTTGCCTCGGAGTCACGACCGTTGGAAGTGCTTGATGCACCCTTCTTGTGTGCCATTGGGTTTCCCTCCTTTTAAAAGGTAGTCGGTGGCTTATTTAATGCCAGTGATTTTGACTACGGTCAAAGGCTGACGGTGGCCTTGACGCTTCTTGTAGCCAGTCTTGTTCTTGTACTTCAAGATGTCGATCTTCGGGACCTTGGTGTGCTCGACGATCTCAGCTGCTACCTCAACCTTAGCGAGGTCATCAGCCTTGGACTTTACATCTGCGCCATCGACGAGCAGAACCGGGGTGAGAGTCACGGACGAACCCGGCTCACCCTCGATCTTCTCGACCTTGACGAGGTCACCTTCGGCAACCTTGTACTGCTTTCCGCCGGTCTTGACGATCGCGTACATAGAGGGTTACCCCTTATCTAAACTCGGCTCAAAAACAAGCTTGACCTTGCACTCCCACCACATGTGATGGAAAAACATTGGCCATTATGCAGGTTTTTGAATGGACAATTAATTTAACAATGCGTTTAGGCTTGGCACTGACCCAACTCGTGGGCAGCACAGTCTTTGCCTAAACAGCGACTGTCAAAGAGTACCCCGATTTGTACTTAAAATACAAACCGCGCTTTTTTAGCTCCTTTTCACCGAGCCCCGACGTGCCACCCTTCGGCGTCCGCGCCCACCGGATGAGCTTGCCGATGTCCCTTTGTCCTGCACTTTCCGCTCGAGATCACTGCTAGCTGTGGAGGCTACGTTGCCAGAGGTACGCGTCGATGCCGTCGCACTGGCAATACGTCGCACTGCACGCTTGCGTCCACGCCGAATCTTAATCAGCTGCGCATCCGATTCGGCTGCCTCTTGTTGCCTGCCGCTAGTCGTATTTGCTGCGTTAGTAGCTGCGTTGCCGCCGGTATTACGCGACGCTTTGTCTCGTGTTCTTACTTTGCTTCGAGTTTCGGGCTCGCTGGAGCGTCGAACCGCTCGCCGGCGATTTCGGGAGACAGCTTTCAATTGGGCCTTTTGTGTCTCACGGCGCTTTTCACGCTGTGTTTCAGACGGTGTTTCCTCGTGCGGTTGCTCATCAACTACATGTTGTTCAGATACGTTCGCGTCCGCTACCGATGTCTGCTGCCGGAAGTCTTCTGGGCGCGGTGCATGATCCGACCGAGAGTTCCCTCGTGTCTTTCGCTTCCGGCGTGGAGAGGACTCGAATTCAGCCAAGGCTTGTTCATAGGACTGCTTTTGTGGAGTCGTTGTCTGAACGGACGGCACCGCGACATCAGTGCCGTCGGTATCATCGGTGTCAATAACGACGCCGGCGAGAAGCTCGTCGAGAGCATTGTCATCCAGCCGTGACGGACGTCGACGTTTCTTGTCCTCCCACTGATAAGAAGAATTATCCGAACGCACAACCGAACGATGCGAACGGCGATGCTTGGGCTCGCTCCCCTCATCGCGGTGATGCTCGTCTTTTTTGTGATTATCCTTATGGCTATCGCTACCGCGGTCATCTTTAATGCTGCCAAATCCAGCAGCTATTTCAGTATGTTCCACGGGTTCCGCATGGACGATGATTCCCCTGCCATTACATGCCTCACATTGGGTGGCAAAGGTTTCGAGCAAACCAGACCCCAGGCGCTTACGTGTCATTTGGACGAGGCCTAGCGATGTAACCTCGGACACCTCGTGCCGAGTACGATCGCGCCCCAATGCCTCTTTGAGGCGGCGAAGAACCAATTCTTGGTTTTCGGGAAGAACCATATCGATGAAATCGACAACAATCATGCCGCCCATGTCACGCAGGCGCATTTGCCGCACAATCTCCTCGGCAGCTTCCAAGTTATTTTGGGTAACAGTTTCTTCTAGGTTTCCGCCGGAACCGGTGAATTTTCCGGTGTTGACGTCAATGACGGTCATAGCTTCGGTACGGTCAATGACAATGCTGCCGCCCGATGGTAACCACACCATACGTGACAGTGCCTTGTGTAGTTGCTCTTCGATCCGATATGCCGTGAAAGCATCAGCATTGGCATGTGCTTCCCGGTCAAACTTAATGACTCGATCTGCTAGATCAGGTGCGACCGCATCGATGTATTCACGCACGACTGCATAGGACCGGCGCCCATCAACCACAAGGGAATGAAAATCCTCGTTGAAAAGATCACGGATGACCTTAATGAGCATCTCAGGTTCTTCATACATTGCCACTGGCTGAGCACCCTTTTTGGCTTTGAGTTCCTCAGCCTGGTTTTCAATGTCAGTCCATAGGGCATGCAAACGCCGCACATCTGCGCCGATAGCTTCTTCGGAGACGTTTTCTGCCGCGGTCCGAATGATAGCTCCGCCTTTTCCGGGAACAACGCGTTCCAGAATCTCTTTGAGGCGACGACGCTCAGGAGCAGGCAGCTTGCGTGAAATTCCTGCGCTACGGCCTCCTGGGACGTACACCAAATACCGGCCAGCCAGAGAAATCTGTGTGCTTAGCCGTGGCCCTTTGTGTCCGAGGGAGTCTTTTACCACCTGAACCAAAACTTGGTCGCCAGATTTTAAAGCCTGCTCAATCCGACGTGAACGCCCGCTCAAACCTGCCTGGCGCCAATTGACTTCACCGGAGTACAACACACCGTTTTTGCCGATTCCGATATCAATGAAGGCCGCTTCCATCGCAGGCAAAACATTTTGTACTCGGCCCAAATAAATATTGCCGATAAGAGACTGCTGCTGCTCGGAAGTAACGAAGTGCTCCACCAGCATCTCGTCTTCCAAAACTCCGACTTGGGTGAACATGCCTCGACCGTTGTCGCGTGTGCTATCGCGCACCACCATTGTGCGCTCAACTGATTCCCTACGCGCCAAGAACTCTGCTTGAGACACAATGTGCTTGCGGTCGCGTCCCTTTTCCCGCAGTTCTGCGCGGCGGCGGCGTTGCGCCTCAATGCGCGTTGAGCCCTTGATGGCCTTAGGCTCTTCAATAATCTCCACGCCACTATCGGTTACAGCTTTTTGAGCTGCTTCCTGTTGCTCATCTACTGCTAATGACGCGGCAGATGCAGCATTGGGCTCTTCGCTTTCAACCTTGTGGTCTTTACCGCGTCCCCTGGAAGTCCCCCGACCTCCACGGCGACGCTTCTTTGTACTTTCTTTAGTCTCCGCAACGGTATTCGCAGAGTCTTCTTCCTGCGTCTCATCGCCATCAACCTCGATGGCTTCTGTAACCGTTGGCTCATCGATCTCTGGAGCGATAAAAACGGGAGCATATACCTCAACAGCTGGCTGGGTGGTCACAGTTTCAGCGGCTTGGCCGTCTTCCTCGCTTAGCCCTGCATCATCGACAAGCTCCGCAGTATCGGTGAGCTCCGTAGTATCGACAAGCTCTGTGGCATCGGCAAGCTCGGCATCGACTTTGTCAACGATTTGGTGCAGCTCATTTTCTACGTTCTTTAATACTCGGTAGCGCAGGCGATCATCTTCGGTAAATTCCTCTGTGTCACCGTTGAGGTCGGGCACGAGGGCATCACTAAGCTCAGTCGCTAGCTCTGCTGAAGGAATGTCTAGCTCGACTGCA
>JAXFXA010000003.1:0-13570 GCA_034091885.1 Corynebacterium sp. | reverse complement strand
CTCGATTCTGCACACTAAATCGGGCAGTTGCAGGGGTTTATCCATTAGCATGGAAAAACATGAGCAGCCAACACGAATTTGTTTTGCGCACGGTAGAAGAACGCGACATCCGTTTTATCCGTCTGTGGTTTACAGACATCTACGGTGCGTTGAAATCTGTGGTGATTAGTCCTTCTGAGCTGGAATCAGCTTTTGAAGAAGGCGTAGGTTTCGATGGTTCCTCGATTGAGGGTTTCTCTCGCATTTTTGAATCTGACAATATTGCAATGCCAGATCCGTCTACTTTTCAGGTACTGCCTTTTGACTCTGATGCACCAGATTTGCAGGCAGCGCGCATGTTTTGTGACATTGTGATGCCCGATGGACAACCATCGATGATGGATCCGCGCCACATTTTGCGCCGCCAAGTGTCAGCTGCAGCAGACGATGGATTTACGTGCAAGATTGCGCCGGAGATCGAGTTTTATTTGCTAAAGCAAACTGACAACCCCTATGACCTCATTCCCACGGACAATGGAGGGTATTTCGATCAGTCGACGCAAAATATCTCGCCACGCTTTCGCAGGGAAGCAATTTTGTCTCTCGAAGCGTTAGGAATTGCCACCGAGTTTTCTCATCATGAAACCGCGCCGGGACAGCAGGAGATTGATCTGTGCCACGGAGATATGTTGGTCATGGCGGATAATATTATGACGTTCCGTTACGTGGTCAAGCAGGTCTGTGCAGCTCAGGGTATTAAATCAACGTTTATGCCTAAGCCTTTTGAACAGTGGCCGGGCTCAGGTATGCACACGCACGTGTCGTTATTTGAAGGCGAATCCAATGCCTTTCATGATCCAGATGATGAGTATTCCTTGTCTGAGACAGGAAAGCAGTTCATAGCCGGCATTTTGACGCATGCGCGTGAAATCACGGCAGTGACAAATCAGTGGGCTAATTCTTATAAGCGGTTGCAGTTTGGAAATGAAGCCCCAGGGTCAGCGACGTGGGGGGCATCGAATCGCTCAGCGATGGTGCGGGTACCCACGTACCGCTTGGGTAAGGCCGATTCTCGTCGCGTAGAGATTCGTTCCATCGATGCAGGTATGAATCCTTACTTGGGATATGCGGTATTGCTGGCTGCGGGTTTGCGCGGCATCAAAGAGGGCTATGACCTCGGTGAACCTGCAGAGGACAATGTACATCAGCTTACTCGCCGTGAACGGCTGGCCATGGGTTATAAGGACTTGCCGTATTCCTTGGACCACGCACTCCGAGAACTAGAACGCTCTGATTTCGTGGCTGACGTTTTAGGCGAGCATGTCTTTGAGTTCTTCCTGAGGGCTAAGTGGGAGGAGTGGCATAACTATCAGCGGCAGATCACTCGTTTTGAGCTAGATACCAACTTGGATTTCTAGTCACTGTTGGACACTGCGCCACAGTGAGCCGCTACAGAGTTCTACCAAGAAGATCGCCGAAGGAGTTTTTGTGACACGAGCTGCGCTACCGTCGCCCGCTACGTTGGGGTTGAGCCGGAAAACTGCCGCTGAGGATTTGGTTCAGCTAGGCTGGGACAGCCCAGAGGCATTGCCTTTGCTGTGGTCGCTAGCTGCAGCAGGCGATCCGGATTTGGCGCTAAATACGCTGGTGCGGCTGTTTGCAGGGCTTTCTGAAGCAGGTGAGGATCCGGCTGCTTTAACTAAAGCCATGCTTGCCGATGAACCCCTGCGCATCCGCCTCATCGCCTTAGTGGGGGCATCGACTGCTATGGGCGACCACCTGGTAGCAAACCCCAAACTGTGGTCAGAGCTAGCGCTGCCTTTGCCCACCAAAGTGGATATGCTGCAGCAGCTACTAGGAGTGATTAAGGCAGAGCCTGCATCCTATACTTCGGATGTGGATGACCCCGCGTTGGCAGATCTATCTACCGTAGGAACGTATCGCGCCGGGATTGCGGAAAAAGAGGTGAAATCTGCGCTTCGTTCACGTTATCGCACGTTAATGATGCGCATTGCCTCCCATGATCTCGCTGGAACGTTTTATTCCCGCAAGGGCCAATCTGAACGCCAACCTCTAGTGCCGTTTAAAAAAGTTACGGAGTTAACCACAGCGTTGGCTGATGCGGCTCTAACAGCAGCGTTGGCATTGGCAGTGCGTGTAGTTTTCGGCGAGGACCCACTGACTATGACGCTGGCAGTGATAGCAATGGGCAAATGCGGCGCGAAAGAACTGAATTACATCTCTGACGTTGACGTTATTTTTGTCGGCGAGCCTTTGGAAGATGAATCAGAAAAAGCTATGCGTAAGGCCACGCGGGTGGCGTCTGAGTTCAACCGCATTGGTACGAGTTTGTTTTTTGAAGTCGATGCCAACTTGCGCCCCGAAGGAAAGTCTGGGGCTTTGGTCCGAACCCTTGACTCACATGTGGCTTATTACAAGCGGTGGGCGCAGACGTGGGAATTTCAAGCTCAATTGAAAGCGCGAGCTCAGACCGGTTATATGCCGCTGGGTAAAGACTATGAAGACGCCATTGAGCCAATGGTGTGGTTGGCATCCCAGCGAGAATCCTTTGTCGAAGACGTTCAAGCGATGCGCCGGCGGGTGTTGGCTAATGTGCCTAAAGACATGCGTGCGCGTGAGTTGAAATTAGGTCAAGGCGGACTGCGCGATGTTGAGTTCGCAGTGCAGCTCCTGCAGCTTGTCCACGGCCGCTCCGATGAATCGTTGCGCACATTAGCCACAGTAGATGCCCTAGAAGCTTTGATTGCCGCAGGATATGTGGGCCGCGAAGACGGTACGCAACTTATTGAAGCCTATGAATTTCTGCGCCTTCTAGAACACAGGTTGCAGATTGAACGGTTCCGCCGTACGCACACTTTGCCTACCGATGATGACATTGAAGCCTACGAATGGTTGGCTGTGATTTCAGGGTTTAGCGCTTCTAGTTCCAAATCAGCCGCGGATAATCTCCGCGCGCATTTAAAAAAGATTCGTCTTCTAATTTCGGATCTGCATTCTCGTTTGTTCTACCGCCCATTGCTCAACTCTGTGGCTTCCATGAGTTCGGCTGAGTTGAAACTCACTCCAGCAGCAGCAAAGCTCCAGCTGGCGGCGTTGGGATACCAAGCTCCGGACCGCGCCTTTGAACATTTGACCTCATTGGCTGCCGGTTCTTCGCGCAAAGCCAGGATCCAAGAGATTTTGTTGCCCACGTTGATGGAATGGCTTTCACAAACCGCAGATCCCGATGCCGGTTTGCTCAATTACCGCAAGCTGTCCGAAGCCGCTTTCCACCAAACATGGTTTTTGCGGATGCTGCGGGATGAGGGAATCGTTGGCAGCCGGTTGATGCATATTTTGGGTACCTCGCCGTTTACCGCCGACCTCATTATTGCAGCTCCTGATGTTGTGAAGTTGCTTTCCGATGGCTCCGATGGCCCTAAACTGCTCGAAACAACAGCGCAGCAGGTCTCTGCCAAACTAATAAACTCCACGCAGCGGCATGCCGATCCGGACAAGGCCGTGGCAGTGGCTCGTTCTTTGCGTCGCGCAGAATTAGCCCGCATTGCTGCAGCCGATCTGCTCGGAATGATGGACGTCCCAGAAGTTTGCCATCAGCTTTCAACGATTTGGAACGCCGTATTAGAGGCAGCATTGCGCGCAGAAATCCGTGCATGGCGCAACCTGCAAGAAGATAGCGTTAATACGCATCCACCTGCTCGTATCGCGGTGATTGGTATGGGGCGTCTGGGAGGAATGGAGTTAGGGTTCGGCTCTGATGCAGACGTGTTGGTCGTCGCTGAGCCCATCGCTGGAGCTGATGACCATGAAGCTCTCAAATGGGCAACGTCAATCATCGACAAGCTGCGCACTCGGTTGAGCAAGCCTTCGGGTGATCCTCCTTTAGATGTAGATCTAGGGTTGCGGCCAGAGGGACGCTCTGGCGCGATGGTGCGTAGCATTGCCAGCTACAAGCGCTACTACCAGCAATGGGGCGAAGCATGGGAAATGCAGGCGCTGCTGCGCGCTGCTTTCGTCGCAGGTGATAAGGCCATTGGACAAAAATTCATCGACATGATCGATGATTTCCGCTATCCTGCCGGCGGTGTCTCTCAAAGTACCATTACTGAAATTCGCCGAATCAAGGCCCGCGTTGACCACGAACGATTACCGCGCGGAGCTGACCGGAACACACACACCAAACTTGGCCGTGGTGGACTTACTGACATTGAGTGGACTGTGCAGTTGCTGCAAATGATCCATGCCCACAACCATCCGGAACTGCATGATCCTTCTACCCTAGGGGTATTAGATACCTTGGAAGAAAAAGGCATACTTCCAGCGCAGCAGGTGGAGAACTTACGCAACGCCTGGCTTTTGGCCACCAAAGCCCGCAATGCGTTGGTGCTCGTGCGCGGAAAGCGAGTGGATCAGTTGCCGCTTCCAGGCAGACAGCTGGCACAAGTTGCTGGTGCTGCAGGTTGGCCGCCGGAAGACAATCAGTATTTTCTCGACAACTACCTCAAGACAACGCGCCTAGCGCGCCGCGTCGTTGACGATGTGTTCTGGGGCGAGCCCGATTCCTTCGAACATGAGTAACCACCAATAGTCAGGGAAGTCCCTGAATAATCCCTGATATTTGCGCGGTACCGTTGTCGCTGCAGGCAGCGGTGCCTAGCATAGGATTTATGACTTTGAAACTATCACTAGATTTGTCCCACGCCACGTTGACCGACCTCACAGCCTTTACCGACATCGCGTGGCAAGCCGGAGCAGACCCTAAGACGCAGATTTCCCACAATGGCTCGACAGTGGAGGTGGAATTTACTCCACAAACTGACATTTCAGATGCCACCAGTCACAGTACAGAAGATGAATCACACTCCACTTCCAGTCCACAAGACCTTTCCCAAGGCCTAGAAGATATTATCCGTTCAGGCAGTAATGGTCTGCTTCAACTCATTGAGAATTTAGACGGTAAACTTGGTCCGCGCACTGGGGTTGGGACTGGTTTTGGGTATGGGAGAAATTAATAACTAATGGCGAAAACTTCTGACACTTTCCCACAACGGGCAGAAGAACTCCCGCGCAAGGGAGTCTTCCTCGCGTGGTGGATCGGAGGAGTAATCGTCATTTCTCTTGCCGTTGTGATGTTGGCCGTTGTCACGCTGGGATTTCCACGTTATTCCAGCGGGCGTACTGTCAGCGAGACTATGACAGAGTTGCAGACACATGCGGGTGTGGGGGAACAGACAGGGGAAGCATCGGCAAGCGGTGGCACGCGCCCTGGCTACCGCATTGTTGAGCTGGCCGATGCTTTGGGCCTGCCCGATGGCTCCTTCCCACAAGACGTCCTCGACCTCGATGTAGGCAATGGTGATACTCGCCGCTACTTTGTGTCCATGATCTCCAAAGCAGTAGAATCCGGCGACATCACATCAGAGGAAGCAGATGCCGTCATTAAAGCTTTTGATAAAGGCTTAGTAGACATGCCCGTGCATTTGTTAGAAAGCGCAACCGCGCACGGCACTATCGCAGACGCTGAGTATTAAAGCGGTTGTGGTGCACATTGTGCACCTGACCAAGTAAGGTAATTCGCGTGGACTACATTTCAACGCGCGACGAACAAGCAATCCCTGCCCAATTTACTGATATTCTGCTCGGCGGGTTAGCCCCTGACGGCGGCCTTTTCCTGCCCGCAGAGTATCCGCAACTTGATGATGAGACTCTTTCGAGCTGGCGCACGCTCTTAGCTGAAAAAGGCTATGCTGCGCTCGCCGCAGAGGTACTCAAATTGTTTGTCAAGGACATTCCTGCGGAGGATTTGGACGCTATTGCGGCTCGGGCATACACCCATCCAAAGTTTGCCTCGGAAGAAATCGTTCCGGTAACTGGGCTGGGCGAATCTTTGTACATCGGTCACTTGTCCGAAGGTCCTACTGCGGCCTTTAAGGATATGGCCATGCAGCTTCTTGGTGAATTATTCGAGTATGAACTCGGTCGCCGCGGTGAGACCCTAAATATTTTGGGTGCAACGTCGGGTGATACTGGTTCTTCCGCCGAGTACGCTATGCGCGGACGTGATGGCGTGCGCGTGTTTATGCTGACTCCTGCAGGACGCATGACACCATTCCAACAGGCACAGATGTTTGGCCTCGATGATCCGAACATCTTCAACATTGCGCTTGATGGCGTTTTTGATGATTGCCAAGATGTGGTCAAGGCGGTGTCTTCTGATGCAGACTTCAAGGCCAACAATCACATTGGAGCCGTAAACTCTATCAACTGGGCGCGATTGATGGCGCAGGTTGTCTACTACATCTCCTCGTGGTTGAAGGTGACGGAATCTAATGATCAAAAAGTGTCATTTTCTGTCCCCACCGGCAACTTTGGTGATATTTGCGCAGGTCATATAGCAAGGCAGATGGGATTGCCTATTGACCACCTCATTGTTGCAACCAATGAGAATGATGTGTTGGATGAGTTTTTCCGCTCAGGCAACTACCGTCCGCGTCCTGCAGCTGAGACCATGGCAACGTCTTCGCCATCGATGGATATCTCCCGTGCATCCAACTTTGAGCGTTTCATCTTTGACCTTGTCGGCCGCGATGCTCAGCGAGTAGCGGATCTCTTTGGCACCAAGGTCAAAGAAGGCGGATTTGTTCTTGACGGTGAGCTTCTTGAGCAAGCTCGTGAGAAGTTCGGATTCGTGTCCGGTTCTTCGACCCATTCAGACCGCGTGGAAACCATCAAGGATGTGCACGAGAAGTACGATTATGTGCTTGATCCGCACACGGCTGATGGCGTCAAAGTTGCGCGGGCAGCACAGTCCGAGTTCGGCATCACCACGCCAATTGTGTGCCTGGAGACCGCACTTCCTGTGAAGTTTGCTGAAACCATTGCTGAAGCCCTTGGCCACGAGCCAGAGGTTCCTGAGCGTTTTAAAGATATTTTGGATGCTCCACGCCGCGTAGCTGATTTGCCCAACGATGTCGCTGCGGTCAAAGACTTCATTATGACGTCCATTAAGGACGTGGAAGTCTAAACGCACAAGGAGGATAGTCTTTTCATGGGGCAAGAAAGCTTTGTGCCAAGGGATTACAGCATTGAGTTCGATCCAGCGGCCTTTCTTAGGCAGTTGGAAGAAGAAGCTGCAGCGAAAAAGGGTGCGCAGAAAGACACAGATGAGGATTCTACTGCGGAAAACAAGCAGTAGGATGGCGCAGATGGTGCGGCAGGTTGTATGCAGCGCCGTGGTTATTCTCGCTTGCTTGCCGATGTACGCCTGCGCCACCGTCGCAGACTACTTTATGGAACCAGACGCAGCCCGTGCTGCTGACGCCACCGGTACCCCTAGTGCGACGGCTTTACCGGAGGAAGTGCCAGTTTTTGATGGCGGCAACGCTCAAGTTCCGCAATACATTCCGTTTGCTCCGGGAACTGCGATTGACGTCTCTACTGGTTATCCGGTGCCGGGGGAGTATTTCAATTTTCGGTTTTGTACTATCGCATATTCTTTTTCGACGCATTCTGGGCGGCAGTATGCGGTGACTGCGTCGCATTGTGGGCAGGTAGGAGATGTGGTGTGGGCTGGCAGTTCTACCAATGATTTTGTGTATCCTGCAGAACCGATAGGCGAGTTTGTGTACTCGGGGTTTTATTCTGAGGAGACTGGGAATCTTGATATCGCTCTTATTGAGCTCAACGGCCATATTCCGGATTCTTATTCTCCGTTGGTCATGCCTACGGCCGTGGCTTCTGAGCTGAATGCATTGCCTGACCAGGTGTGCAAACTTGGCCGAATGACCGGCCAGACCTGCGGTGTGGTGACGCATGATTCTGCAGAAGCGCTATTACACGTAGGAGCTGAAGAACTGTCCTCGCTTGCAGCCCGCGCCGATGTTTGCGCTCGCAGCGGAGACAGTGGCGGGCCAGTGTATACAGATGTTGCTGGCACTAATGTAATCGTGGGAATGGTGTCTGGCACTACTTTGGAGCTTTCGGAAGAGCAAGACTGCGCGACAGGTCCAACAATGGAGCTATCGTTTGTCACTATCGCTGATATTAATGCTGTTGTAGAACGCGTCATCGATGCGCCTATAGAGCTATTGCCCACGACTTAGACCACCAAGCAGGGAGCATAGAACGTTGTCGACACCGGATTATATTGTGCAGTTGCGTAAGCACATTGGACACCAGCAGCTTTTCTTGCCCTCGGCAACGATGATTATTCTGCGTCCGGTGCCGCCGGGAAGCTCTGTTTGGGAAGTTCCCACGGTATTGCTTGCGCGTCGAGCTGACAACGGTTGCTGGGCTCCAATTTCTGGAATCTGTGAGCCAGGGGAAGAAGTCTCTCAAACTGCCGTGCGAGAAGTAAAAGAGGAAGTCGGCCTGGAAACACAGGTAGAGGCGCTGTTGGGAGTGGGCCAGGTAGGTCCAGTAGTTTTTCCCAATGGTGATGAATGCATGTTTATGGAAAGTGCTTTCCGCATGTCGGTTGCGAGCGACGCAGTTGCCCAGCTGGGTGATGAAGAAAATACCGACGTCCGATGGTTTTCTATTGCCCGCTTACCGCAATCAGTATCGCGGCGGCACCGATTGGTCATTGCGGATGCTGTTGCGCAGATGAAACACCCTGCTGGTTTTCGCCCGCGAATTGGGTTTGTGAAACGGACTAGTTAACCCACTAAGTAGAGCCTAAATTACCTGAAATAAGGACAGGCTATCAAATCTAGACAGCTGATAGTTTTCTCTATCATAATGTTGTTATGTCAGTAATTGATAGCATTCCAGAAAAGGAAGCAGACAGCGCTACCCGGCCAGTTCAGCCCTCACAGGGCGTTTCCTATTCGCAGAATGTTAATGATGAACATAACGTAGATGAGTCCGGACAAAGACATTCACACGCGCGGTTGAATTCATTGCGGGCAGGAGTGCTAGGCGCCAATGATGGCATTGTTAGTATTTCTGCCTTGCTCTTAGGCGTTATTGCCTCCGGTGTCGGTGCGGCAGCAATCTTTATCGCCGGAATGGCCGCTACCATCGCGGGCGCGGTGTCCATGGCTTTAGGTGAATATGTATCAGTGTCTACTCAGCGCGACACCGAACAGTACCTGGTGGACTCCGCCGAACGGAATAAAGCATCAATTGCCCAGCGTATGAAAGCCACCCTCATTGCCGAATATGGAATGAGTGAAGCAACTGCGGCGCAAGCGGCCGCAGAAATTGCTTCTACCGATCCAGTGGCTGCTGAATTGAAGTTCAATCACGGCATCGATAGTGAAGAACTTACGAGCCCATGGCATGCCGCACTTTGGTCTGCTATCGCATTTTTGTGCGGGGCGATTTTGCCTATGCTCGCTATTTTCATATTGCCTAGTGACGGGCACATGCGCGTTGTCGTCGTAGCTGGCATGACTTTGATTGCTTTGGCTGTAACCGGATATGTGTCTGCAACAATCGCCAACACATCGCGAGTTCGTTCCGTTATCCGTCTTATCCTCGGCGGTGCCCTCGGCTTGGCCGTTACCTACATCATTGGTTCGATGTTCGGGGTTGCGGCCTAGCCGAGGCTAGTTAACCGTTTCTTCCAGACGCCGATGTTTAGTGCTAACTGATGCGCCCTAGACAGTCAGCGGAGCAGTCGAAGGAGAGACAGCGACGGGGAGGGCGGTTTCACCCATGAGGTCGGCGTCGACAGCTGCGGCTGCGGCCCGGCCTTCTGCTATTGCCCAGACAATTAAGGACTGACCACGGCCGTTATCGCCGGCAACATAAATCCGTGGTTTGAAACCAGGGAAATTAGGCTCAGCCTGGGCGCGGTACTGCTCGTCACGAACCATGCGACCGCGGGAATCAAATTCTAATCCCAGCTCGTGGGCCAAACCTCCGCGCTCCGAGCCCATAAAGCCCAAAGCTATTAACACCAGGTCAGCATCGATTTCAAAGTCGGTATCCTTCATCGGCACGCGCTTGCCGTCAATGACTTCGACTTCATTTCCCGTGAGGTAGGCAACGTTAGGGTGCTCGGAATAGGATGCTGGAGCAGTCTCACGCGCGTGGAACGATACAGTGTTGACGGAAAACACGCGTTCACCCAACTTCTGGCCAATTTCGCGACTATCTTGAACCGGTTCGTGACCAGAATTAACGGCGACGAGATCTTTAAACTCAGCGGACTCATCGCCAGTGATGACGTATTCGCCCTCTTCGTGTGCGGTTGCCGTGCGGTAGATAAGGGGATACATCGGCCACGGCGTTGATGCTGCGCGGGTAAGGGGAGCACGTGGACGGATATCGAACTGGGTGACTGAGCTAGCACCTTGGCGTAGGGCAGTACCAAAACAGTCAATTCCCGTATCGCCACCACCAATGATGACTACCTTTTTGCCCTGTGCGTTGTACTTAGCATGGTCCTCGGCGGAAAGCTCGTCGCCAGCATTGATCCTGTTTTGGTAGGTCAGGTACTCCATAGCGGGGAAGATACCGGCGAGTTCGCGGCCATCGACAGGCAAATCGCGTGCGACCGGGGTACCTGTAGCCATCACTATGGCATCAAAACCAGCAAGGTCAGCTGCAGAAGGGCTTACCGATGTGCGGAACTCCGTACCTTCAGCTTCCATCTGCTTAATGCGACGATCAATCCAGACGTTTTCCATCTTGTAGTCGGGCACGCCATAACGCATCAGACCACCCAAACGGTCATCGCGCTCGTAGACGGTTACACGGTGACCCGCACGCGTGAGCTGCTGCGCCGCAGCTAAACCAGCAGGTCCCGAACCAATAACTGCCACGGACATGCCGGTGTCTAAGGAAGGGCTAATAGGCTCAACCCAACCTTTGTCAAAGGCGTGTTCTACGATCTCCAATTCCACATTCTTGATGGTGACTGGTTCGTCGTTGATGCCCAAAACGCAAGCACCCTCACACGGCGCAGGGCAGAGACGGCCAGTGAATTCGGGGAAATTGTTTGTGGCATGCAGGCGGTCATAGGCCTCTTTCCATCGACCCGTGCGCACGAGGTCATTCCATTCCGGAATGATGTTGCCCAGCGGGCAGCCTCCGTGGCAAAAAGGAACTCCGCAATCCATACAGCGTTCTGCTTGGTGGCGGATGCCTTCCTCCGTGATTGCCTCATAGACCTCATGGTGGTCTAATAGCCTCAGTGGAACCGGGCGGTGAGCTGGCTCTTTACGGCGGTATTGTTGAAATCCATGTGGGTTAGCCATTAGCGGACAGCCTCCATAATTGCTTCGTTCTCATCGCGACCCTCAGCGCGCGCCTGGTCAATGACGTCCAAAACACGGCGATATGGTGCGGGTACGATCTTGATAAAGTCCTGGGGACGAGCGGTAGTGGTAGAACCTGTTTGCGTGATGTGCTCAGCTAAAAGATCAGACAAGAACGCAATGTCGCGATCTGTCAGCTCTTCAACTGAGTCGGCCACGTCGTTGTTCAGGTGTGCGATGGTGTCTTCGGTTTTGAGCAAGTATGCAGTTCCGCCTGACATACCCGCACCGAAGTTTTCACCAACTGTGCCAACAACAACGACGGTACCGCCGGTCATGTATTCGCAACCGTGGTTGCCAATGCCTTCTACTACCCCAATAGCACCGGAGTTGCGGACGAAGAAGCGCTCGCCAGCAACACCGCGGATAAAGAGGTGACCTGAGGTGGCGCCGTAGCCGGTGACATTTCCGGCAATGATATCTGGACCTGCTGGCAGCTGGCGTGGTGCGGCGTCCGAAGGGCGAATGATAATTTTTCCGCCTGAAAGACCCTTACCCACAAAGTCATTGGCGTCACCAGTGAGGTTGAGAGTAAGACCAGCCGGGACGAATGCACCAAACGAATTACCTGCAGAACCGGTGAAGTGGACGCAGATGGTGTCATCGGGAAGCCCCTGCGCTCCTGCGGCGCGGGTAAGACGCGAACCCACCATGGTGCCCACTGAACGGTCGCGGGAAGAAATGGGGTAGTGCAGGTCGATATGTGGCTGAGCACCTGCGGCCATCCAGCTCGGTGCGTTCGCGGAGGTCTTTGCTGCGGCGGCATCGATAGTAAGCTGCGCCGCGGTGATAATCGCATTGTCCAAGGCAGACTCGAGTCCATGGTCTTGGGTGCGGGTGCAACGCAGATTCTGATTACGGAAGTGAGCTGACTCGACGCGGGCGAAAATTGGCGAGAGATCCAATTTATCTGCGCGGTGACCCGTGTTGCGACGCTGACGCAGTACTTGCGCTTGACCCACAGCTTCATCGATGGACCTAAAACCAAGTTGTGCTAGGTACTCGCGCACTTCTTGGGCAAGGAACATAAAGAAGTTAACCACGTGCTCCACGCGGCCGGTGAACTTCTTACGCAGGTCTGGGTTTTGGGTCGCAATACCAACTGGGCATGTATCCAAGTGGCACACACGCATCATAATGCAGCCCTCAACCACGAGAGGAGCGGTGGCAAAACCGAATTCCTCAGCTCCTAGTAGCGCCGCAATAACGACGTCACGGCCTGTTTTGAGTTGACCATCGCACTGTACGCGAATGCGGTCACGCAGACCATTAAGCAGTAGTGTCTGTTGGGTTTCAGCAAGCCCTAACTCCCACGCGCCACCGGCATGTTTAAGGGAAGTCAGTGGGGAAGCACCGGTGCCGCCGTCGTGACCGGACACCAATACGACATCGGCATGTGCCTTGGAAACACCTGCGGCCACCGCGCCGATGCCCTGCTCTGCCACGAGTTTGACGTGAATTCGTGCCTTCGGGTTGGCAGATTTTAAGTCATGAATGAGCTGCGCTAAGTCCTCGATGGAGTAAATGTCGTGGTGCGGAGGTGGTGAAATCAGACCCACGCCAGGGGTAGTAATGCGAACCTCGGCTACCCAAGGATAGACCTTGCCTGGAGGCAACTGGCCACCCTCGCCCGGCTTAGCTCCCTGTGCCATTTTAATCTGAATATCCGTGCAGTTATTCAGGTAATGGCTGGTCACACCGAAGCGTCCTGATGCTACCTGCTTAATACCGGACCGGCGCCAATCGCCATTGGGTTCGACCTCGAAGCGGGCCGCGTCTTCTCCACCTTCACCGGAGTTAGACATGCCGCCCAAGCGGTTCATCGCAATTGCTAGGACTTCATGGGCTTCCGCCGAAATAGAACCATAGGACATTGCTCCCGTGCTAAAACGCTTGACGATGTCTTCTACCGGCTCCACCTCATCAACCGAAATCGGAGGACGGTCTGGCGCAAATTCCATCAAACCGCGAATGGTTGCCAGTTGTTTGGTTTGATCATCGACAGCCTTGGTGTAATCCTTAAACACCTCGTACTGACCGGTCTTGGTTGCATGCTGCAACGTGGAGATGGTTTGTGGGTTAAATAGGTGGTATTCGCCTTCACGGCGCCACTTGTATTCACCACCCAATTCCAGTGCGCGGTGCGCATTTTCTTCCGGTCGAGGCAAAAACGCGCTGCGGTGACGAGCTTCCACATCGTGGGCGATATCTGCCAGATCCAAACCGGAGATTGGGGAAGCAATACCGCCGAAGTAGTCGTTGAGAAGGTCTGCATGCAAGCCGGTGACATCGGCAAGCTGTGC
>JAXFXA010000002.1:0-21180 GCA_034091885.1 Corynebacterium sp. | reverse complement strand
CTGCTTGGAAATGGTTACTACCAATGCGTTACCTGAATCACTCTCTCCACCACCACTAGGAAGATGTTTGAAGTCAGTCGTTTCTGGAGAACCTGAAAACCACACTGCACCAGAATTCCCCAGGTTTTGCGTCGAGTGCGTATCCCCTAATGCTAAGTAGTCAATTATTCCATCATTGATCGCCTCTTCCACCCCAGCAAGATCTATGGTATCTAATTTCTCAGCGTCACCCCACCCTTGTACCTGACCATGGCCCACCCCGATTCTGATTCCCGCAGCTTGGCCAAGAGGTGCCAAAGCGGCAGCGACGAGATCACACGACGCCATTTTGTCGCGCAATGGTGCACCTACAATTTCAATGTTGTCTTTGACGGGAATAGGTTGGGAATCAGCAATGACATGTATGTTTGGCAAAGACTCCGACGATAATTCATTGAAGAATATGGAATCGGCGACCAAAGGATCGTGGTTTCCTGGCAGCAGATAAACGGGGACGGAAATGCGCGAAAGCTCTTCTTTAATACGCCCCATAACGCGGGGACTTAAGGAGTTACTTTCAAAAACGTCGCCGGCAATAACAATAAACTCAGCGCCCGATTCTTGCGCCAACGCGTCGAGCTTCTCTAAAGAGTTTAAACGCGAGTCATCATAGCGAGACTGTGCTTCCGCATTGAGGAACCACCTCGTCATACCCAATTGGAGATCCGAGGTGTGGATGAATGTGGTCTGCAACGTTTCCATAATTTATCTTTCTAACACCTCGACCCGACACTGCCCTGTCATCAAGATGGTCATTCGAACAAACCTGACATCGTGTCTGGACTTACTTCGGTGAATCCAGTCCTTCTTCAGTCAAGAGATAGTAAAGGTCTTCCACGTCACTGACTGCTCGTAGCATATCAATATTGGTATGCGACACAGCTTTCATCGCCTTTTGCAGTAGCTTCGGATCTGAGTCATCAATCGCAGGGGCATGCTTTGGCGTAGGCAAATCCGGTAGCTCACGTCCTTGCCAAAAAAGCTCATTGTGCTGCGCAGCCGCTAATTTAAGCTGAGCGCTATCGTCCGTGGAACTGGCATGTTCTTCTTGTTCTCCAGGTACAGGGAGTGCGGAAACAGAAGCTTGTGACTTTTTTAAATGTTCCCTCCCCTGATTGTCAGATTCATCAGTGCTGACCGCGGCGACAATTTCATTGAGTTTTCTCAGATCCAGACCCCGTAGCCTGAGAAGTTCTAAGGGATCTGCATCAATTCGGGCGCTTGCACGGTCCATCACCGCCACGATGTGCTTACATATCCACGCAGAATCTGGGCACGAGCAACGGAGTCGATAGTCTTCAATTCCGTTGCCTAGAAGGATCTCCAGCATGTCATCGGTGAAGTGACCAGCTGAAATCTTAGTGAAGAAGTTCGGGGTTTCTACAATACGAGTCCCGAGCTCTGTCAGAACTTCTTTGTTGATAAAGGGTAGCTCAATCACCACCTTAAATGGATAGTTTTGGCTACCTGCCACCAGCCCATGAATTGCGCCGTTCCGGAAGTCGAGCTGAACCACGTGCCCGAGCTGGGCATAGGCTCGGCCCCGAGAGAGCCGGACAGGGTCAGCTTCAGACTTTATGAAATCTTCCAGCCACGCGGCTGCCCTACCGCGGAAAGTAGAAGCAATATCTTCTTTGCCATTTCCCAACTGTTTGAGAGGTTTCTGCTGTGAATTGGCAGGGCGCGGCTTCCTACTGAGTCCGCGGTCACGGGCGCTGTGGCGATGGGTGGAGGCCTCTATTTTCTCGGTCTTGTTAGGTGAAAAAACTTTCTTCTTTGCACCAAAATTGACGTAAGTTACGTTGTTTTGTTCACCAGAACCTCTAACTCCACGGGGGCTCATCCTAGTTTTCCTTTCCCCTGTAGCTCATTAGCTGGGCTAACTGTTCAGGGTCAAGCTCGGTTATCCAGCCTTCACCTTCTCCGACAACGGCACCGGCGAGCTGAGTTTTGCCGTCAATGATTTCCTGAATGGATTCTTCCAAAGTTCCGGCGGTAATCATCTTAAAAACACGAACGTCCTTACGCTGTCCAATGCGAAAAGCACGATCTGTGGCTTGATTTTCAACGGCTGGATTCCACCATCTATCCATATGGACCACAACATTTGCCGCTGTCAGGTTCAATCCGGTACCGCCGGCTTTCAGCGATAACAACATAATTGGGGGTCCATCCTCGCTTTGAAAATCTTCCACCATCGAATCACGATTCCTCTTGCTTACGCCTCCATGTAAATATGGGATATTCGCACCCACGCGGTCACTTAAGTAGGGTTGCAAAAGGTCGCCAAAGGCTTTGTATTGGGTAAAAATCAACATACGCTCCCCACTAGCTAGCGCACTGTCGATAATCTCCATGAGTTTTTCAACTTTCCCCGAACGGTGTTTGCCTTTGTCTAACATTGGGCCGCCGTCACCAAGAAAGTGTGCTGGGTGGTTACAAATCTGCTTAATACGGGTAAGCGAAGCTAACACCAGCCCGCGCAGAGCCGTACCTTTAGGTTTATTTGCCATCTCAGCTTGCACGTTGTCCACATAAGCTTTGTATAGTGCCGCTTGTTCTGGCGTCATCGCCACTGTCAATAGCTGCTCTGTTTTCTGAGGTAGGTCATCAATAATAGCTACATCAGTCTTCAGACGCCGCAGAATAAATGGAGAGGTCAACCGGCGCAGGCGCTCAGACATCTCTTCATCTTGATATTTTTCGATCGCTGAAGCGAAATGATTGCGGAAGAACGTAGCAGACCCCAATACCCCTGGATTGCAGAAATCTAAGATAGACCGCATTTCTGAGAGTCGATTTTCTACCGGAGTTCCTGTAAGCGCAATGCGCTGGCGAGCAGGTAAAGACCGCACAGCTTTCGATGCCCGCGTTGCAGCGTTCTTGATTGCTTGTGCTTCATCCAAGACCACGTGGTCCCAGAATACTTGTCCTAAAGTGTGGTAATCACGCCCGACTGTCCCGTAGCTGCTGATAATAATGTCAGCTTGGTTTGCCGCCTCGATAAACGCTTCTCCTGTGGGTCTTTCCAACCCGTGGAAAACAAGCACGCGCAAATGAGGGACAAATTTCTTAGCTTCCCTTGCCCAGTTCCCCACTACTGAGGTGGGACACACTACAAGCGTCGGCCCCTGCGATTCTCCTCGCGTATGTTCGACCGCAAGAAGCGTCAGAAGCTGTAGCGTCTTGCCCAACCCCATATCATCGGCAAGCACTGCTCCTACATTATTGCGGGACATCCAATACAACCAGTCGACGCCTCGCTTTTGATAATGGCGCAATTCAGCGCGCACTGTATCTGGAATTTCCACTCCCTGAGGAGCTGGTGTTTCCATGCCCCCTAGCAGTGATGAGTGCCACGTTGAACCCGTAAATTCCACGGGCTCATGCGCCATGGATTCCAAAGCCAGCTCACGAAGCTCAGCTAAGGTAACAACCCCGCTTGCCTCATCAAACCTAGACGCTTCCTCATTGAAGGCAGCTAATTGCTTTTCTACCTCCTGTGCGAGGTCCTCCCAACCGGGCATCTGCTCGATTCGCGCTCTTTCTGCTTGCTTCGCCAGCGCGTCAAGTTCTTTGCGCCGCAGCTTGATAGACGAGGAGGAAAGCTCTTCCATGTAACCGGCAATTTTGCTTAGGGCCGACGTATCCGCCATGACCCACTCACCGCGCAGCTTAATCAGACCGGATTTAGAGTTAGCAAGCTCTGTCATTTCTTCATCGCTTAGCTCAACGCTGCCAACGGATAGTCTCCAGTTGTACTCCATTAATTGGTCCATGCCGACCTTGCTGTGCAAGGACGTCTCACTGGTGACTTCCTTCGTGACCAGGCGTGCACGCGTGGACATATGCGTCCAGGCTTTTGGCAAAAGAACCGCAAAACCAGCTTTTTGCAACGCGGGAACGTCGTGAGTAACAAAATCTACTAAATCGTCGGTACGCAGGTAGACATCCCAATCGCCGGTTTCGCTGCCGATGCCCTCAGCCTCAAAACCTGCTGCAGAAAAGGCACCACCTTGGGAAGAAAAAGACGTAGCAGTATTGCCCTGTTCAGGGCTAAGTTTGGGTGAAATAGCTATGGCGCGGCGACGTGATTCACGCAGCGTTTGCACGGCTATGGTATCAAACTGGTTTTCGCACACAGGGCGTGGTGTGTCTGCACCTGATCGCACTCGGACGCGCACTGGCCACCAAGTCTCTGCAGGACTAATCTCCCCTGTATCGCGATACGCTGGATCCAGTTCTTCTGGCGTATCGCGGGGTTCTTCAACCACGAAGATAAGTCCTAGGTCGACTGCGGTAATGGACTCTTTCCACTCATTGAGGCCCCGCAAGAGAGCAGTGCGTCCACGAGTAATTGCTGTGGTTTGTAACAATGCTCGCGCAAAATCATGCCACGGATAAGGACGCGGAGACACTAATGCATCCTTGAGCATCGTGTGTGCGATCCAATGGGTTAGCTCATTGGCGATATCTTCAGAAAGATTCCGGTTATTGATAGTAAGAACGCCCGGTGCCGCAGCAATCATTTCTGCTAACCACCCGCGCTCACCCACACCACTGGTCAATTGCCACATCGGGTACCACTCACCAGCTTGGTAGCTTAGACGAATTGTCACCCTGCCTGCACGGACAAAGCGCGCCAGTCCCTTATACGCCCGTACGAGCCACAATAAGTCAGGTGCAATGGTAGCTCGCTGGCTTTGCGCCATTGCTGGAATATCATCTGAAGAGGAATCTAAAAACGCAAACTTGGACAGCGCTTCTACCGCGTCATCAGGACCAAAGCGCGCCATGGGCACCATGAGTTCGACGTTTTTACCTTTGGGGGTACGCAAATAAATCTTTGACCTAGTCCGAAATGATTTATTCGCAAGCAATGCCTCTACAGCTGGTGGAAAAGTTCCTTCAGGAACAGCCTGTGGCAAGACAATTTTATGCCCGTCCACTTGCTCGATCCACAAACTCAAACCCGAAACGGGCAACCAGAGTCCGTGCAGAAGGAAAGAAGCCATAAGTGCCAGTATAACTGGCATCACCGACACTGCAGATTCTCCGAATCGATGTACCTTCCTCGGCGAGCTATCAAAAGGCAGTTATTCGGTGTAAGTGCAGGTTCGGGTTAAGTTAGTGTTGTTATTCTATTCCTCAGGTTTTTTAAGGAGTCTTTCATGGACCAATCAACTTGGTATGTGATTGCAATTATCATCTACCTATTTGTCATGCTCGCAATTGGATATTGGAGCTACAAACAAACTGATCAATACGACGATTATGTCCTTGGTGGACGCGGGCTTAACCCCTTCGTAGCCGCACTGTCAGCAGGTGCATCGGATATGTCCGGCTGGCTGCTAATGGGCTTGCCCGGCGCGCTATTCCTCACTGGTATGTCCGAGTTGTGGATAGCGATCGGACTCATAGCGGGTGCATGGGCAAACTGGAAGTTCGTTGCTCCTCGGTTGCGATCTTATTCAGAGGTGGCGGGTAACTCCATCACTGTGCCGAGCTTTTTTGAAAACCGCGTTCGCGACACTTCTCGCTCCCTGCGAATTATCGCTGCAGTTATCATTATTTTCTTCTTTACCTTCTATGTGTCGTCCGGAATGGTCGCGGGCGGACGCTACTTTGAATCGACCTTTAACGGTGACTACCTCACAGGCATGCTCATCGTGGCTGCTGTCACCGTCGTATACACATTCATCGGCGGCTTCTTGGCAGTTTCCTATACTGACGTGGTGCAAGGCCTCATGATGTTCGCAGCTTTAGCGATTGTGCCCATCATGGCTTTGATTTCCTTGTCTCATCCGGCAGAGATTTTCTCATTCGCCGCAGACAATGCATACGGTACTGCGGGAATTGTTAATCCAACCTATTTCAACATGCTCGCAGGAGTGAGTGCTCTCGTCATCATCGGCAATGTGGCTTGGGGCTTGGGCTACTTTGGTCAGCCACACATCATCGTTCGCTTTATGGCAATGCGCAAGCCTGCCGATGCCAAGCTCGGCCGCTTCTATGGCATTTCTTGGATGACGTTATCGATCCTGGGAGCCGTGTTTACCGCGTTGGTCGGTACTGTGTTCTTTACACAAAACGATTACTCAATTACGGATCAAGAGTCTTTTGAAACCATCTTCTTGGACATGGCACAAGTTATGTTCCACCCACTATTTGCGGGCTTGGTACTCACCGCTGTTTTGGCAGCAATTATGTCCACAATGTCATCACAGCTCCTTATCGTCTCTTCTTCGCTCATTGAAGACTTGTGGAAGATCTTTGCTAAGAAGGAACTGTCTGAATCCGTCCTCATTAATTTATCCCGCACAGCCGTGTTGGCAATTGCCATCGTTGCTGGCTTGTTGGCTATTAACCCTTCTGACTCTATTTTGGGTCTCGTCGGCTTTGCGTGGGCAGGCTTTGGCGCCGCATTCGGCCCACTGGTTTTGATGAGTCTGTACTGGAAGCGTCTCAATGCTCCAGGTGCAATCGCTGGTATGGTCACAGGTGCTGTCGTATCCGTTATTTGGGGCATGTCTCCGCTCGGCGACATGCTGTACGAAATCGTTCCGGGCTTTATTGCTCACATTATCGTGGCCGTTGCCGTTACATTGGCAACAAAGGAGCCTTCAGCAGAGGTCCAAGCAGAGTTCGACAAGGCTGCAAAGCTAGACAGCATCGCCGCTCAAAATGAAGATATTGAGTTCGAACAGGCTGCAGAAAAGCTCTAGAAGTCACTGCTTGTGATGTAGACGCCTTTTGTTTCCATCAATACGGCTTACTTAAGCGCTTGTATTTTCAGATTCTGAGAGTACAAGCGCTTTTGCTTATCGATGCCTACGTTGTTCCTTACCACCTATCCCTGGAACCTTTGGGCAAGATTTTCGGTCTATATAAATATGGACAAAAAA
The DNA here is from genome assembly GCA_034091885.1 of Corynebacterium sp. Classification (GTDB taxonomy): domain Bacteria; phylum Actinomycetota; class Actinomycetes; order Mycobacteriales; family Mycobacteriaceae; genus Corynebacterium. Next base: position 14,236 of record JAXFXA010000002.1, on the reverse strand, counting down.
TTACTTCCGCCCAACTCCCCCAACTCTTTGTACACTGTCAACGTGGTTCGGGCATCGCCTACTAATCACGTCCGAAGAACCCACGATTCACGTCCGCTCACTGTCTCTGACGCCATCCATAGGCGCAGGCGAGCTGAGTTCGTCCATCGACTCCGCATATACTTTTCCTTGGTGGTTGCTGCGGTTACGCTTGTGGCTTCGGGGCACGTTATCTTGAATAACTCTCAGGAAGTTCCGACAGGCTACGGCTTAGAAAGCAACCATGCCAATTTGGTTCAGGATTTGCGTCACGTTACAACGCTCCCCCAGAGAACACGTATTCCAGGTTATGAGAGATCCAAATTTGGAACAGGATGGCAACATGCACCACAGGGATTGGGGTGTACGGTGCGGCACGTAGCCATTTCAATGCAAGTGTCGGGAGAAGCGTCGTGCACCATTAGTGGAGAATTATTTGATCCCTATAACTCCGAGTTCATCGATCTCGCTCACACCAAGCGTGCCGTTGAAGTTGATCACATATTTCCACTTTCAGCAGCATGGGATCACGGTGCATGGCAATGGACTGACGCACAACGAGTAGCTTTCGCCAACGATCCACGCAATCTAGTGGTCACTTCCAGCGAATCAAACCAGGAAAAATCAGACCAGCTGCCCGGCGAATGGATGCCTAAAACCAGCGGGTGTTGGTATGCACGTCGGGTGGCAGAGATAGCAGCCGCATATCAGCTATCTTTGTCTGCCCACGACAAGCGCACAATGCGTTGGGCGTGTTTGGAAATAAGACGCTAACAATTCGTGTTTAGTTGCCACTTCACATAATCTGGGCTACGGCCGTTGTGAAGCTCACATCGACCCCGACTTGAGACTAAACCTAAGAAAGGTACGAAGTTTACCCCATGACTTCTTTGCTCATCGCACTCCACATTATCGCGGCCGTGCTGCTACTAGGCCCTGTCACCGTGGCTGTTTCTACTTACCAAATCCAAATGATTAAAGCCTCCCAAGGAGACCAACGATCCGTAGGTGCAGCAGAAACGCTCCACCGAATCACAAATACTTACGGATTCCTCTCCGCAATCGTACCGATCATCGGTATCGCAATTTTCCTGCTAAACCTTGATGTGTTTGGCACACGAGGCAACTTTCACGCCTCGATCCTCTTGTCGGTAATTGCATGGGGAATTCTCATCTTTCTCATCATTCCGCGCCAAAAGTCAACGTTGCGTGCCCTCCAAGCAGGCAGCGCGAACCGTGTTGATATGGTCAGCGAAAAGAAGAAACTGTCTATGTTCGGTGGAATTTTTTGCTTGCTATGGCTAGTCACCGCAATCTTGATGTTCTTCTAGAATTCCTAGGGATTTCTCTTTACGGCAAAAGAAACTGCCCCTGTTTCATCTCCGATTTGGAAAATGAAACAGGGGCAGTTTTTCTAACGTAGCGTTTTACTCCTTAAGCCGCCTCACAATGGTGGCTGCTCAAAAGGTGATTAGTCGCGCCATCCGCCACGGCCACCGCGGTCACGTCCGCCACGGTCACGATCACGGAAGCTGCGGCCACCGCGGTCACGGTCACGTCCACCGCGATCATCGTAATCACGACGAGGAGGACGTCCTGTATCCTTTTGAATGTTAATCAGCTGACCAGAAATCCGTGTATCACGGAGACGATCTAGCACTGACGGATCCAAATTCTTCGGCAGGTCCACCAAGGTATGGCCAACTGCAATAGTGATACGGCCAAAGTCCTTAGACGACAATCCGCCTTCATTAGCAATTGCACCAACAATTGCGCCTGGACGCACGTTTTGGCGCTTACCCACATCCAGACGGTAGGTGTCGAAGTCACCGTCGGCGCGACGCTCACCGCGGCCACGGTCTCCACGGCCGCGATCATCGCGGTCACGGAAACGTCCACCGCGATCGCCGCGGTCTCCACGACGATCCCTCCGGTCATCCCGCTCAAATCGATCACGTTCGCGACGATCCCGCTTGGAAACAGGCTGATCCTTCATCAAGAAATCTGCGCCGCCCTGCAGTTTAACTGCGAGAGCTGCCGCAATGTCATACATGGCAACGTTGTTCGTCTCGGAATACTTCCGGACAAGACCGCGGAAAAGCTCAACCTGGGAATCACCGAGAGACTCGGTGATCTTGGCAGCAAACTTTTCCTTGCGCTTGTTGTTAATCTCGTCGACGGAAGGTAGATCCATTTCTTCCAAGCGCGCATTGGTAACGCGTTCGATAGAACGCAACATGCGACGTTCACGCGGAGTAACAAACAAAATCGCTTCACCACTACGTCCCGCACGTCCGGTACGGCCAATACGGTGGACGTAAGACTCGGTGTCGTTCGGAATGTCAAAGTTCACTACGTGAGTGATGCGATCAACGTCCAAACCACGCGCCGCAACATCGGTTGCGACAAGGATGTCTAGACGGCCATCCTTCAACTGATCAACGGTGCGTTCGCGCTGGTTCTGTGCGATGTCACCGTTGATTGCAGCTGCGCTATAGCCTGCATCGCGAAGCTTTTCTGCAACCTCTTCGGTCTCGTACTTCGTACGGCAGAAGACGATGATGGCATCGAAATCCGTGACCTCAAGGATGCGAGTGAAAGCATCGAACTTCTGACGATGTGGAGTCAGCAGGAAACGCTGGGTGATGTTGTCGTTGGTGCGACGCTCCGACTTAACGGTAATTTCCGCTGGGTCATTGAGGTACTGCTTAGACAACCGGCGAATACCATTCGGCATGGTTGCAGAGAACAAAGCAACTTGCTTTTCATCTGGGGTGTCCGCCAAGATTCGCTCAACATCTTCTTGGAAACCCATGTTCAGCATCTCATCGGCTTCATCGAGCACAAGATAGCGCAGCTGGGAAATATCCAGCGAGCCCTTCTCCAAGTGATCAATGACACGGCCCGGTGTACCCACGATAATCTGGGCACCGCGGCGTAGACCCGAGAGCTGAATTCCATAAGCCTGACCACCGTAAATAGGCAGAACTTCAATTCGGCCCAAATGATCAGCGAAGGTCTGGAAGGAATCTGCTACCTGCAGTGCAAGTTCGCGAGTAGGCGCTAGCACCAAAGCCTGCGGATGGCGTGCGTTGGTATCAATTCGAGACAAAATTGGCAATGCGAACGCTGCCGTTTTGCCTGTACCTGTTTGGGCAAGGCCGACTACATCGCGACCTTCCATGAGAATTGGAATGGTTTGAGCTTGGATTGGCGAAGGGGTGCTAAAACCTACCTTCGCTACGGCGTCCTGCACATCTGCAGGCAGGCCGAGCGTGGCAAACCCCTGGGAATTGTCGTTGGCTGAGTTATTTTCCTCAGCGCCGGATTCCTCAGAAGTTTGCGCAGCCCCGGTAACCTGTACAGCTTCAGCTGTGTCACCTTGCGTTTTATCCTGAGATTCCGACTGGTTAAAATTATCTTCCGGCTCCATTGCGCCGCCGGTGGCGTTATCGGTAATGCTCATTGCTCTACCCACACTACGTCACCAAGGTCTAAAACACCACCTCGAGTTGCCTTAGCAGCATAATCAGTGGCAGCAAACACAACGCAACCCACTACGTAACGCATACAACCGATGCGCACAATCACACAGTCACTCGAACACCCGTTCGAGTGATTTGGGGCTTTCGACCACTTTGTCGTCCGTACTTTCTATGGTGTGAATCATGAAAAGTATCAAGAAAGCTTCTCGCACAAATAACAACGTTGACAACGGTGTTTCCACATCAGATGCCGTAAGTGAGATCTTAGTGCTTCATTTCCACGTGGTTGAACAGCTTGCAACCATGATGCGGCATCCGCGTTCATTAGCTAGACCTGTTCCACATTGGCGCCCACAAACGTGGAAACTGCCCGGAATCTGCGGAGAAAAAGACTTGCACGTTTCTATCTCACGGCAGCGAGTTGGCCCGCGCGCAGCAGCGAGAGTTCGAGGTTTCAGCGAATCTCATTCACCGGCCTACGTCATATCTCTCCGGTTTACAGATCCCAACGGAGTCCCAGTTACGCCCGCGATCTCTGAAGCTTGGATTCGTGCTCTAGTCCCCGCTCCGAGCATCAATGCGGTTCACGAGATTTCACAGGGACATGCGGCCACCTATGTTTGGCTAGTGGACCGAGATTTTCACCCTGTCCACTCGCCTAGTTCACTCTTTTCCAGCTTCATCCAAGCCGCCTAGTTGGTGTCGATTGCTCGTCTGCGTCCGATCCGAGATCGTGAATCTCTAGGTCTTCATCGTCTTCGGATTCGTTGTCTAAATCCTCATCTTCGAGATCGAATTCAGAAAATCCGTCGTCATCATCTTCCCCAAAAATGTCATAAACATCTGGTTCGTCGAACTCTTTGGCATCGAATGGAACAAGCTGTGCTTCCCAATCTAAAGCGCGCTCACTTACTAGGCCAAGGACATCAAAGAGACGATCAAAGTCAGTGTAGGTACCCAACTCCAGGGTTTCCGCTGGTATCTCAATCACTGGCGAGGCAAAATCAATGCCGGATGCAGCCAAAAGCGCACGGTATTCGTCAGCGTTGAGAGGCTGCTGGGAACTGTCAGTGTGCTGTTCTTCTGCAGATTCATCCCACAATTCTGTAATGGTCAGATCCTCAGCCTCGTTCAATTCGTCTTCGTTTATGGCAAAAGACAAGAAACGAACAACGGCACTTGGTACTCCGTCAATGGTTTCAACCAAAACTCGGAGTTCAGAATCCTCTGCCACATCAGCAACAACCAAGTTCGGATTGAATTCATCTTGTACGAAATCTAGATCAGCAATGCGCTCATCAGTACCTTCTAGTAGATCCCGCAAAACGGTGACAACTTGATCGGTAGCAATGTGCTTTGCCACTGCCTCAAGTGCGTCATCAACAGAGAAAGCTACTGAAACTAATACAGCCTCAAATTCTTCATCTTCTTCATCCACATCAGCCGCCGCGATATAGACGTTTGCTGCTGGCAGAAGAGGATCGATCTCAACAAACTGGATTTCTAGCTCCGACGTGATGGGAACGAACATCACGTCTTCATTTACTCGGGACTCAATCCCTTCGGCATCCAAGGCCGCTGCAATGTTTTCAAAAAAGCTCATGAGAGGCAATCCGTCCTTGTTGAAGAATATGACTTGTGCGCCATGGTGTTAGATAAACAACCGTGCCCTAGCCTACCGCGCAATGTGCACCAAAGAGTATCAAATCAACAAAACCTAGGAAAACGCTGCTCCGTCACAATCTTTTAGTACTTGCATGCTTTGCTACATCCCCTCGAGAAGGAACCCTATCCTTTCCAAAATGTCCGGGCGTCCGGTACCCCACTCTTCCATCTCGTAGTTTTCCCACGCGCATCGTTTTACTGCTTTCGGGTCAGCAACAATATAGGTAGGGGCATCAAATATTAGTGTCTCGCGCTTGCGCCGTGCATTTGGTGACGTTGTGTACTCAGGCCAGTCGGGCTCAGGAGAACCATAGTGGATGAAATGTGCCCAATGTCGCTGCATAGCGACGGTAAGCGCTTGCATTTCAGAACTGTCACCTGTCCTCAGCAGAAGGGAAGCACGCGAGGCGGAAGAGTCCCCAAAAATATTTGATAACTCCATGGAATGCATAGCACCCAAACCCAATCGTTTTAGGGTTTTGGATGCAAAATCAAACCTGTACATCCATGTTTTACTGCGCTCACAATGACACTCGGCAATGCGGATTGTGGGTGCCCAGAACAAGGCATCGGCAAGCAATTGCGCAAACTCATAGCGTTCTACGCCGCCCCCGTATGCTTCTAAAACTGCGGGGGCGCCATTGCCATCAAACGAAGCTAACAATCGCAAGGCCGCACGTCGACGAGCTGATTCACGTTGGAACATAAACTTGGAGAAGCTTGCTTCGTCTGAGTTAGTGCCAATAAGCAAAGGCACCTTGGATTGCGTGCCTAATGCAAATGCTTCTAGCGGATGCCGGGGAATAATGTCCCCGTCCACAGTAGGTGCGTAGGTGGAATTAAGATGTACTAATTCGCCCCCACGCCACATCATAGATTGACCAGCGCGCACAATATCTGCAACGTCTTGGGCACGAAGCTCATCAATCGTCGCTCCACGTGGAAGCGCCAGTCGTCTCACCAGCTCGCGGGCCCATAGAGTCGATTGTGCGCGCGAATGAATCATAGTAATTGGCGGTGACTGCGCTATCGCGCGGTGAAAGAGCCCTTCTGCTGCTGGCGACGTCATCAATGTTAATACAGCCGCCCCGCCTGCAGATTCACCCATAGCAGTTACGGTCTGGGGTTTTCCACCAAAAAACTCGATATTGTCACGAACCCACTGCAAAGCCAATATTTGGTCCATGACCGCTGGATTTGCCACACAGTCTCCTGGCAAAGATCGCAAATCCAGATAGCCTAAGGCACCTAAGCGGAAGTTGACTGAAACATAAACAACGTTCATCGCCACAGCCAGACGGTACCCCCGCAACATCTGCATATGAGACGAGCCGACAATAAACGATCCACCATGAAAGTAGACCACCACGGGCAGTTCTTCATCTGTGTCTGGGCGAACAATGTCTAAGCTCAGACAATCTTCGCTCCCTATAATTTTGTCTTGCCAGGAGTACGTCGGTTGCGGGGCAACGGGACCAAACTCCCTGCAATGTCTAATTCCGCTCCAAGGCGCCGCAGGGCGTGGCGCTTGAAATCTATGCGACCCGCTGGTGGATTGCCCAAAAGGTATCCCGCGCCAAGTGCGAACTATTATCGGAATTTCTGGGCTAGTCGCATCGTCGATTTCCTCTCGTACTCCATGGACCCACCCCAACGTAGTCTTTATTGTGAGTTCGGCTCGTGCTGCCTGCTTAGCCATTACCTGCGCCCGATGTGCTTTGGCATGCGCTTCTTTGGCTGCCTGCCGGATCATGGCAAGCGGTGCATTTTCCCAATCGCGAGAAGTAGACAATCGTTTCTGGTTGCACTCTGCAGCAGCCGGGGCGCGGCGTCGCTGAAAAGACTCCGACGGTGACTGTGGGGCATTCATAACAACCTATTTTAGTCCGGTTTGGTTCTAGTGTTTGCTCGACAGTTATTTGATAACAAGTTCAAAACAACTGTATGGATTACCTGTCAATCGGGAACGCATTTTTACTCTGTGCCGTTTACTTATTTGTAGTGGTTTTACCATGTTGTATTGACAACCACTGCTTAGAATTGCAAGTCACTTTCAACGTTTAAGGACTGATTATGGCTAAACTTACATCCCTTCTTCCCAGCTTGCGAGAGAAAAAGTCCAATACCTCAAGCAATACTTCGCAGGACAAAGAGCTTGCCGATGCCAACGGGACCTACTCTTCCACGGAGATCTCTGAGCGTTCTGACAACAAGTTTAGCTCCATGGTCATTGGAGGTTTAGAAAAAGCTATTCAGGTACAAACCTCAACCGTTACTAAGTATGTTGAGAGCTTGCGCAAGCGAAATTCTTCAGCTGGCGAGGATGAGCTCCAAGAGCTCATCGATAAGCACTTCATCTTTATCGTTTCTGGTACTGGCGCAGGAGCTGGCGCTGCAGCGTCTGTGCCCGGAATTGGACTCATTACAGGAACTGCAGCTATCGGCGCCGAATCCTTGGTATTTATCGAGGCCGTCGCTTGGTACATCATTGCATCGGCACACCTAAGGAATATTCCGGTTCGTGATCCAGAAGTTAGACGCGCGATTGTTTTGCTTGTGCTGACTGGGTCAAAGGGCAGTGCATTGGTGGATACGTTTGTCCAAGACCTCGACAACGGAGCGAGCCTGTCCACTGCGAAGGCGTTGACTCGTTTTTCTGCACCTACTTTGTCGGGAATAAATGGCCGCCTGACCAAGATGTTTTTGTCAAACATGACTAAGCGGATGAAATGGGCGTGGGTATCTAAGTTGATGCCTCTGGGAATCGGTGCTGTTTTGGGAACGGTTGCTAACCGAAAGCTAGGACAACAGGTAATTGCACATACACATCAGCAATTACCAAAACTTATGTAGAAGGTTGTAGGCATTGCCTGAGGTTTGGTTCCCAACACCCCCTTCCAACAACCACCGGACGACAATTCCCAACATTCGGGGGTAATCGAAGGTGTGCTAGCGTGCGGTTGTACTCCCCTCCTAGACAGAAAAGAAAAGAACCCGTTGTCGAATCCTCAATCGTCCGTATCATGGGAGCCAGACTGTTTTCAGTGTAATGAACGGCACCGAAACTTTGCGTTAAGTCTTGGCACTAAACGCAAAATAGCACTGCGGTTGTTGCACCGAATACGCACAACAAATTTCATTTATTAATGTTCCCGAAGTGACGCAAGGAAATGAGGCGAGTACTGCCGTGAGCAACTCGAGCATCGATGGCCCCAATGAGTGGCTGGTTGAAGAACAATACCGGCTATTTTCAGAAGATCCCCAGTCTGTCGACGCAGAGTGGAGGGCATATTTTAAGAAAAATGGCGCACCTAAAGCTGCAGCAAAAGCAACTGAGGGCAAAAGCACCGCAGTCAAGCAAAAGGCTCGCGAAACTGCAGTGACTGACGAGGTATCCCAAGCCCATAAGGCTATTAAGGACCCCTCTCCAGCTGGAGCTCCTGGGAAAGATGCATCTTCACCACTTGACCGCCTGCGTGACTACCCTAAGGGTTCACAGAAACCGTTAAAGGGAACGTACAAGGCGATTGTCAAGAACATGAATGAGTCTCTTGAAATCCCTACGGCAACCACAGTGCGGGATATGCCGGTTAAGCTCATGTGGGAAAACCGCACGATGATCAATGATCATCTCAAGCGCACCCGCGGCGGAAAAATATCCTTTACGCACATCATCGGTTGGGCAATGGTGAAGGCCGTACAGATCCATCCAGCAATGAATGTTCGCTTCGAACTAAAAAATGGCAAACCGACGGTTGTTCAACCAGAGCATATTAATCTCGGCTTGGCCATTGACCTGCCACAAAAAAACGGTTCGCGTTCTCTTGTAGTAGCGGCCATCAAAGAGACAGAGAAAATGACCTTCCCTGAGTTCCTCGCCGCATATGAGGATATTGTGGCGCGATCACGCAAGAATGAACTCACGCCGAAGGATTTTTCTGGCGTCACAATCAACCTAACCAATCCTGGTGGAATTGGTACTCGCCACTCAATTGCCCGCCTCACCAAGGGTTCTGGCACCATCATCGGTGTTGGTTCCATGGATTATCCTGCCGAGTTCGCGGGCGCCTCAGCAGACCGTCTAGCTGACCTAGGTGTAGGACGTCTAGTCACTTTGACTTCTACTTATGACCACCGGGTCATTCAAGGAGCTGAGTCAGGCGAGTTCCTAGGCACGATTTCTCAGCTTCTTGTCGACGCAACATTCTGGGACGAGATTTTTGAGTCCATGGGCGTTCCCTACCAGCCCATGCGTTGGGCGCAAGACATCCCTAACACTGGTATTGACAAAAACACGCGTGTGATGTCTTTGATCGAGGCATACCGCTCCCGCGGACACCTCTTGGCTGATGTCAATCCATTGGGCTGGGTTCAGCCGGGATTGCCAATACCCGATACCTCAGACCTAGACATTGAAACCCATGGTCTTACTATTTGGGACCTTGACCGCACGTTCAATGTCGGTGGGTTCGGCGGCAAAGAGACTATGACGTTGCGCGAGGTTCTTTCCCGATTGCGCTCGGCCTACACGCTCAAGGTCGGTTCGGAGTACGCGCACATCTTGGACCGCGATGAGCGTGAATGGCTGCGGGATCGTCTCGAAGCCGGTATGCCAAAGCCCACGATCGCTGAACAAAAGTACATTCTGCAGAAACTTAATGCGGCGGAGGCTTTTGAAAACTTCTTGCAGACCAAGTACGTGGGCCAAAAGCGCTTCTCATTGGAAGGCGCGGAGGCTCTTATCCCGTTGATGGACTCCGTCATCGACACCGCCGCTGCTCAAGGCCTAGATGAGGTCGTCATTGGCATGCCACACCGCGGCCGTTTGAATGTCCTCTTCAATATCGTTGGCAAGCCTCTGGCTGAAGTGTTCAATGAGTTCGATGGTAATTTCAAAGTCGGGCAAGCGGGTGGTTCCGGTGATGTCAAGTACCACCTTGGCGCAGAAGGCGAACATCTGCAGATGTTCGGTGATGGCGAAATTAAGGTTACGCTTACTGCCAATCCATCCCACTTGGAAGCCGTTAACCCAGTTTTGGTGGGCTTGGCACGCGCTAAACAGGATCTCTTAGACAAAGGCGAAGACGGATACTCGGTCGTGCCTTTGATGCTGCACGGAGACGCTTCATTTTCTGGTCTCGGAATTGTCCAAGAAACCATTAACCTTTCGCAGCTTCGTGGCTACACCACAGGCGGTACGGTTCACATCGTGGTCAATAACCAGATTGGCTTCACCACTACTCCAGATTCTTCACGCTCCACCTACTATTCGACAGACTTGGCAAAGGGTTTTGATTGCCCTGTATTCCACGTCAATGGTGGCGATCCAGAAGCTGTAGTGTGGGTTGGCCAGTTAGCTACCGAGTACCGCCGCCGTTACGGCAAGGATGTCTTCATTGACCTCATCTGTTACCGACTCCGTGGACACAACGAGGCCGACGATCCATCAATGACTCAGCCGGTATTGTACGAGCGCATTGGTGAACATAAGTCGGTCCGCGAATCGTACACCGAAGACCTCATCGGACGCGGTGATTTGTCCGGTGCAGACGCCGAAGCCGCTGCACGCGACTTCCATGACCAAATGGAATCAGTGTTTACTGAAGTCAAAGAGTCTGAGAAGTCCGGTACGGAAGAGCAAACGGGTATTACAAGTTCGCAGGAACTTACTCGTGGTTTGGATACCTCCATTTCCGCTGAGGAGCTTCGCGCTATTGGCCAAGCTTATTTGGATACTCCTGAAGGATTCGAGTACCACAAGCGTGTTGGCAAAGTCGCACAAGACCGCGCCAAAACGGCTATTGAAGGAGGCATTGACTGGGGTTGGGGCGAACTCATCGCCTTTGGTTCTTTGGCAAATGCAGGGATGTTGGTTCGCCTCGGAGGCGAAGATTCCCGCCGAGGCACATTCACCCAACGTCATGCAGTAGCCTTCGATCCCCGCAATGGTAGAGAGTTCAACCCGATTCACGAACTCGCACAAGAACGCGGCAATGGTGGCAAATTCTTGGTATATAACTCAGCGTTGACTGAGTATGCAGGAATGGGATTTGAATACGGTTACTCGTTGGGAAATGAAAATGCGCTCGTAGTGTGGGAAGCGCAGTTTGGTGATTTCGCTAATGGTGCGCAGACCATAATCGACGAGTATGTTTCCTCCGGTGAAGCTAAGTGGGGACAAACTTCCCGTTTGGTTCTTCTCCTTCCACATGGTTACGAAGGTCAAGGGCCAGACCACTCATCTGCCCGCATTGAACGGTATTTGCAGCTGTGTGCTGAAGGTTCCATGACCGTAGCTCAGCCGACGACGCCGGCAAACCACTTCCATCTGTTGCGTCGTCAAGCTTTGGGCGAGATGAAGCGTCCTTTGGTTGTATTCTCGCCGAAGTCAATGCTGCGCAATAAGTTCGCTACCTCATCTATTGCGGACTTTACTGAGATTACTTCGTTCCGTTCGGTCATCAACGACCCGCGCTTGGTGGATCATCAAGGCGACGTTATTGGTGACGTTGATAAGGTCAAAACCATCATGTTGTGTTCGGGCAAGATCTACTATGACCTTGAGAAGAAGCGCGCAGAGGACGAGCGTGAGGATGTTGCGATCGTTCGTGTAGAGATGCTGCACCCAATTCCGTTCAACCGCTTGCGCGAAGCCTTTGGGACGTATCCAAACGCTACGCAAGTTCGTTTCGTCCAGGATGAGCCTGCCAACCAAGGCCCATGGCCGTTCTACAATGAGCATTTGCGCTCTTTGATTCCAAATATGCCAGAGATGGTACGAGTATCTCGGCGTTCGCAGTCTTCTACTGCAACCGGTGTTTCTAAGGTTCACCAGTTAGAACAGAAGAATCTCATCGAAGAGGCCTTCGATATCTAGTTTTAGGTTTAGCCCAGCTAAGCTTGTCGATGCCCGCCCTCGCCACTTTAAAGGCGGCGAGGGCGGGTTCATGTTATCTGTGATTCAAACTGCATTGCGAGAAATTGCTACTGCCGTTCAGCGATTGATTTGCTTAAGAATTATCTTGCTTCTTTGTGGAATCTCTATTCTCCAGTACACCGCCGACTACAGAGGTGTTAAGCCACTGCCCCACAGCTACTTCCACAGTAGCTTGTTGAGCATTATCAATCAGCTCCTGCAAATCTGCGTTTGTGAGATATTTTGTCACCATTGTCACTGCCAGCCGCTCCTCGCTGTCGAGCAAAGTTGCATCGTAGATAGGCACAATGTCGAGTGGAAGATCAACCGCAGTAAAGTCATCACACCATCCAGCCCTGGATGGGTCATTGGTGGTCAGTTCTGGTGACAAAGCACCCATCATCTCGTTATGTGTAATAACGTGGGGATCATCTGCAAAGTCATCGGTAGAAAACTCTTCCGCTAACTCCCGTGCACGATGGGAATCTAGTTCCCATAATTCTTTTCCGGTACAGGTTACTCGAAACGTGGATTCATCGATAGGCACTAACTGCGACTGTCGGCCCTTTTTGCGCAATGTGCCTGCATAAATTTCTGCCAGCACCTGACTTGTTAAGTCAGTGTTGTCGACGCCAATCGCAACGGGGGAAGTAATAAGTCCTATAGGTTCAGGCGCTATCTCGGCCGTTGAACAACTCCCAATTCCAAAGGCGGAGGCGACTACGACTGAAAGCACTAACCGATTGTTATTCACCTCAATAGATTAACAGCCAAACGCTTTAATCTTTCAGATCAGCAGTCTAGACTTAGTGTGGTTATGAGTAGTGCACTTTCCAAAGAAATAGTCCTGAGCGCATTGGCGCGCGTTGAAGACCCTGAGATCGGTCGCCCTATTACCGAGTTAAATATGGTAGACAATGTTGAGATCGAGGACAATAACGTCCGCGTCAAGATTTTATTGACTATTGCTGGGTGCCCACTGCGTGACACGATTTCAACCAACGTTCGGGCAGCACTCGCAGATATTTCTGGTATCGGCACTATTGATGTCGAGCTTGCCGCTATGACCGAAGAGCAGCGCCGCGCGTTGAAATCGCAGCTCCGAGGTGGTTCCACTGAACCTGAAATCCCCTTTGCACAGCCTAATTCGACAACTCGAGTTTATGCAGTTGCTTCGGGTAAAGGCGGCGTCGGCAAATCATCGATGACAGTCAATCTAGCCGCAGCATTGCAACGGCAGGGCTTAAAAGTGGGAATTGTTGACGCTGACATTTATGGTCACTCCATTCCGACATTGCTAGGAAGCACTCAAGGACCCACTGTATTAGATGATGAAATGCTTCTCCCGCCTATTGCTCACGACATCAAACACATTTCCATTGGTCAATTCGTACAAGGAAATGCACCTGTAGTGTGGCGTGGTCCAATGCTCCATCGAGCATTGCAACAGTTTTTGGCTGATGTGTTCTGGGGAGATCTCGACGTTTTACTTCTCGACTTGCCACCCGGCACTGGCGATGTTGCGCTTTCGGTCGCACAGTTGATTCCAAACGCCGAGCTATTGGTAGTAACAACGCCACAAACTGCAGCTGCTGAAGTAGCAGAACGCGCAGGATCCATCGCTCAGCAAACTCGCCAACGAGTAGCAGGCGTGATTGAAAATATGGCGGCAATGATCATGCCCGATGGAAACAAGGTAGAAATCTTTGGATCAGGCGGGGGTGAAGTCGTTTCCAATCGCCTAAGCACGCTATTGGGCTACGACGTTCCTTTGCTCGGGCAGGTTCCGCTGGAACCTGCCCTGCGGGAAAACGGTGACGCAGGTGTTCCTGTGGTTTTAGCTGATGCTTCTGCGCCGGCTAGCCGTGAGATCGAATCAATTGCCACGAAGCTAAAAGTTCGGCGTGACTCTCTCGCCGGTAAACCATTGGGACTAGGTGTAACCCCACACTAGTTGCTACTCACTCATTGTTTAAGGACCCTGACCGTAACGGTCTGGGTCCTTTTTTAAGTAATGTCAGCCCAGGAAAATCCGCCACCCCCATAGCTTTTCCCAGTGTTGGACTCTCCGGAAGGCTGTGGAAGATTGGGAGCATGAAGCCCCGAGTCTGATGTTTCCATCTGTATCTGTTGCGGTCGAGCCGGTGTTGAC
>JAXFXA010000001.1:0-126645 GCA_034091885.1 Corynebacterium sp. | reverse complement strand
TTTTTGTGCAACGGCTTCTACGGCCTCGGGGAAGGAAACTTGCTCCATCTCCATCAGAAATGTAAATACGTCACCGCCCTTTCCCGTGGAAAAGCAGTGATAATAACCGCGTTGCGGACGCACATGAAAAGAAGGCGTCTTTTCATCCTTAAACGGGCTCAAGCCCTTCAAGCTGTCATACCCAGCTGGCTTGAGCTGAACGTATTCCCCCACGATTTCATCAATTGGTGCACGCTCACGGATCGCTTGAATATCGCTCTCCGGAATTCTGCCTCGTGCCATGCCTATACCCTACCGTTTCAATACGCATTAGTAGACTTTCGCGCCCCCAACGGAACTCAAAGCCTAAACTTACCGCCCTCAAGTGGCACCAACGCTATCCCACCTGCCACAATAGTGGACATGTCAACGCCCCCACGTTCTTCTTCCCGAGACTTCTCTGGCGGTAAAAAGTCCCTTCCCGCGCTTATCGCAGGTGCACTTTTAGCCCTTGTGGCCGGCTATTTTGGACTAGATCTGGGAAATACGAACAACACCAGCTCCTCCGCGCCTCCAACTTCTGCTTCTTCGGTGCGGCCGACACCAACCTCTGCCTTCCCAACAGCGGGGTTTACCACCTGCTCGATGGATACCCTGCCCGCTGAAGCCGATGACACCAGAGATTCCATCCTGGCTGGCGGTCCCTTTGAATACCCTGAAAATGACAATCGCCGCTTTGGCAACTACGAAAACACGTTGCCTAATAAAGGCCGCGGTTATTACCGCGAATACACTGTGGACACCCCTGGGTTACATCACCGCGGGGAGCGCCGCATTATTACTGGCGGCGGTACCGAAACCGATCCACAAGTGTGGTACTACACCGACGACCACTATGAATCCTTCTGTGCAATTCCCGACGCAGAACAATAACCGCTGTTCACAACTGCTGTTTAAAGCCCAATCAATAGCTAAGACTAGCCCCAAAAAGCGGCGTAACCTGCTGCTTGTTTGTCCAATACTTCCAAGCGGGACTCGGTCATTGAAGCAATCTGATCCACGATGACGCGCTGTTGTTCCGCAGGGCTATTGGCCTGTTTCCACCACAACTGGAACATGGGATCCAAGCTGCCCGGCGCGCCCGCGCTCAAATAATCAAAGACTCGGTAGATACGTTCGCGTTGGCGGTCTTGGCGGTCCAGATGTGATGGCTCATCCATGACATAGAGCACTGCGATGGTTTTTAAAAGCTTAACCTCGGCCTGGACGTTAGCGGGCACAATCAAACGGCCGTGCGTTCGCCCTAGATGCACAGGTGCACCGCCTGTGGAATTGCCCGCAATGGTGGCAGAGATAGTGGCACCGATGTAGCGTCCAACCAGCTCCGAAGTCATCTTCTTTAACTTGGCGTAGCTGCTTAAGGTGTAGTCAAAGGGTGTATTGGCAACGATGGGAAGCTGACGGAGGGAATCGGCGGCATCGAGAAGCTCCTCTGCGGTGCCGCCGAAGGCTTTAGCTCCTTTGTCTGCCAGCTCAGCTAACTCGAACAAGTCCCATAAGACCTGGAGTGAAATGCGCCCGGAGACTATGCCATCTTCTACATCGTGGACAGAATAGGCCACGTCATCAGACCAATCCATGGCCTGTGCCTCCATGGAAGGAAGGGAATCTGTGTGGCCTTGGCGCAGCCATGCCAAGATCTCAGCGTCCTCATCATAGGCACCGTATTTACGGTTAATCGACCCGTCAGGGTTTGTTTTAGCCACTGGGTACTTACATGCCGCGTCCAGCGCTGCGCGGGTGAGGTTCAGGCCGACAGATTGGCCATCAGCAGAGATAACTTTCGGTTCAAGACGCGTCAAAATACGCAGCGTCTGCGCATTCCCCTCAAATCCACCGCATTCTACTGCGACTTCATTTAAAGCATTTTCACCGTTATGCCCATACGGTGGGTGTCCGATGTCATGCGTTAATCCCGCCATCTCACACAAATCAGGATCGAGTCCAAGACCCTGCCCAATTCCGCGCGCAATCTGCGCTACCTCGAGTGAATGCGTCAAGCGAGTGCGCGGAGTATCACCATCGCGCGGGCCAACCACCTGTGTTTTGTCTGCCAACCGGCGTAGTGCAGCCGAGTGCAGGACGCGGGCACGGTCGCGGGAGAAAGCGCCGCGGTCATCGGAAAGCGCTCCTGTCAACATGGAGCCTTTGGGGACCTCATCTACACGGCGCTCCATATCTGCTGGCGTGTAGGAATAAGTCAAATCATGATGTGGTGTCATTGCCTGCTCATTGTAACGCTGGTTAACGCATTGTCCCTGTACACCGTGCCGGACACTCTCTAGTGGACAATGCGGCGACAAACTACCGCAACCGCTGCACCTGACTACCTGGCGTGCGACAGAGTATCCTTAGAAAGCATGAATAAGCGTGCGCGAATTGGTCAACTGCTATGTGCCGGGCTCACCGCCGGAATGCTGTGGGGAATATCGGCTACTCCCCTGCTTGCTATAGCGAATGCAGCTGAAACAAGCAGCGAGACGATCCAGGCGCAAGGCACGAGTACTGCCATTACAGAAAAAGTCACTGACCGGTCTGGAGTACTCAGCGAAAGCCAACGTACGGAGTTAGAAAACAAAATTCTCTCGCTCCAACAAGACAAGCAACGCCTCCTCTACGTCGTGTTCGTGCCTAGCTTTGGAGGCAAAACCGCCGAGGCCTTTGCCAAAAATATTGTAGATAGCCGCGGTTCCAACACCGCAGCATTTGTTGTGGCAACCGATGAACGCCTGGCAGGTATTTATACCGGAAGCAACTGGCCTTCAAGACTGCGCGAGGACATGTTTAACAACGCGTATGACCACCTCGCTAACGATGACTGGGCCGGCGCGGCCAACACCGCCGTTGATACCGCACTGGGCACTGCTAGTGGCAGCAGCAGTAGTTCCAGCTCGAACGGTAACGGCGTCTGGCTGGGTGGCGGTGCCGCAGCTCTCGCCAACACTGGTGTCGCCATATGGGCCTACTCACGCCGCCGCACTAAAAAGGAGCGCACTGAACTGGTGTCCTCCGCACGTAGTATCGACCCCAGCGACCGTTCCCGCCTAGCATCCCTGCCGCTCGATGTCTTAGACGAACTCGCGCACGAAGAGCTCGTGAGCACAGATGAATCCATTCGCCGTGGCAAGGAAGAACTCGACATCGCCACCGCGGAATTTGGCCCTGAACGTACTCGCGCTTTCACCCGCGCGATGAACAATTCCACCACTACTTTGTCCAAAGCATTCTTGCTCCGCCAGCGCTTAGATGACAGCATCCCTGAATCTGAAGACGAACGTCGATCCATGCTGGTAGAAATCATCTCTACCTGCGGGCAAGCAGATAAGGCACTCGATGCCCAAGCCGCCGAATTTGCTGAAATGCGCAGCCTTTTGGTCAACGCCTCATCCAAGCTGGATGAGTTGACGCAAAAGACCGTGGACTTGCGGTCTCGTTTGCCACAAGCTCAGCAGACCTTGGCTAAGTTGCAGCAAGACTATTCCGGTGAGATGCTCACTTCAATTACCGATAATGCCCACCTTGCCGCTGCCAGCCTCGATGAGGCCGAAAAAGCCATCGCGCAAGGTCGCGAGCTGGAGTCCCGCCCGGCGGGTCAACAAGGTGGCATGGTCGCCGCTATCCGCAGCGCCGAGCACGCCTCCGAGGTAACTGACCGCCTCCTTGCCGGAATTGAACATGCCCGCGAAAATATTGACACCGCAATCTCTTCCCTACCAGCCCTAGAGACCGAGGTGGAAGAAGAAATCGCCGAAGCTCACCAGCTCAAACAACAAGGCATGCAACAAGGCACCCCTGCTGACTGGAACAAACTCGACGAGGTTGTCTCCCTTGCTGGGAGCGCTCTACGTGCTTCCCGTGAGTCAGGTCAAGGTGACCCCCTCACTCACTACACAGCGCTTACCGATGTCGACAGCCAGCTCGACGAACAACTAGACAAAGTCCGGGAGCAAACCTCCACACACGCTCGCCAATTACAGCAGTTTTCTAAGCAAACAACCGCTGCCGCCAGCCAAATCGAAGCCGCCGAGGACCTCATCTCCTCCCGCGGTCGCATCGTAGGTGCCGGCGCACGCACCGCGCTTGCCGATGCCAAACATCTCTACGCCCAAGCGCTCCACACGCGCGACAAGGACTTGCGATCTGCCATTGAACTGGCCCGCCAAGCCAGCAATGCAGCCAAAGCAGCTAGCCAAAAAGCTAACCGCGATTACAACAACTACCGCAACCAGCAAGCCCGCATGCACTCATCCAATGCCGCCGGCAACATTGCCACCGGCGTCATCTTGGGCCAAATCCTCGGCGGAGGCGGTGGCTTTGGTGGAGGCTTCGGCGGAGGTGGATTCTCTGGCGGAGGAGGCGGTGGCGGCGGCGGCTTTACCGGCGGCGCCTTCTAAAACACCCCTAAAATAGGGGCAGAAAAGCAATCCGCTTTCCGAGCGTACTTAGTGTCTTTTCCGAGTTAGCAGCGCAATTTAAGGCTCTGAAAGGTTCGTGCTTCAAAACGGGGAAAGAGCAACAGTCCTGGCTTATCCCGAAAGATCCAAAGACGTTACCCTCACGCTGGCTTCGACAATAAAAACAAAAATGCCATGTTTATTGCCCTAGCTGATATGTCAAAGTTTTTAAGCAACGAACACTCTGCCCACTACCTGGACCAATTAGATGAGCTCCTCCAAGTAAACGAATTGTACAAGTTTGGTTTGATGAGCTCTCCCTTTAGCAAGTAATTCTAACTGGCGTAGCGCTCAAACCCGCGTGATGCCAGGGCCGTCTAATAAGAAGCAACCGTACGTGATAAATGCGGCGTCAAAAAATGTAATCGGCGCCGCGTTAGGCGCGGCAACCACCAACAGCTGACCTTTAAGATCTGGCGTGGTACGGACATGATTGCCAGCCGTGGAAAAGATTGTGCGCACTCGCCGAAAGGGATTGAGCCGGCGGGCGTAGTAGATGCGCCCATCACAATCAGCGCGCAGGTGCGACACCGTAAAGCCGATTTGGGAAAGAGTAAACAGTTTTCCCTGTGGAGACGTCGCACGCAGCCGAAAACGCTGCGGGCCCGCGGTGTTTTCCAGTAACAAATCTTGATGCCCCATGGAAAACACTCCTGAGTGTACGCGGGCTATCACGTCACCGGAATCTTCACGCAGCACCACAATATCTCGGCTGCGGTCAGTTGCAGAGAACCTGCTTGATTCGCTCCGCATCCAGCGCCAAGAGTCATCCCCTAATTCAATGCGCGAGTGGAAAATCCCTGCTGCTTCAGTCACAGCAGAAATTCTAAAACAGCAACGTCAATACCGCGACCGCTGAAGCCAAAATCAATGTAGCAATAATTGCTACCGAAGAAACCTGCAAACGACTTTCCAAAATCAATCGTGCAAACCACGACAGTGCAACAATCTCATCCGTGGAAAGTTCCACTGCACCTTCATGCATGAACTCCAAATAAGATTTGCGCACGCCTTGGTTCTTTCCCGAAAACTGCGCCACGAACTGGCCTTGGGAGTCTTCAATAATCCAATCATTTCCCTGTTCATTGACAAAGGAGAAATGACGGCCACCCAAATTAGCGTCCAACTTCTTGGCGCGGGAGAGGTTTCCGGTGAGGTGGTAGCTGGGGGCATCGGCAAGCAAGGCTTGTGCCCCTTCTTTGGAATCGACCTCAAGGCTCCACACCTTGCCTGCTACCTGGGCTGATTTAGCCGAAAAAACTGCAAGCGTCTCCGGCCCCTCCTCCACCTGCAAACGAGGATTGGCTCTATCCGTACGATCCCAACTAGTGAACCGCATTTAGCATCCTGCCAGACGCGCAGCCAAGTAGGTTTCCAACTCAGAAATCTGAACGCGCTCTTGTTGCATCGTATCGCGCTCGCGCACGGTCACTGCACCGTCTTCCAACGAGTCAAAGTCATACGTAATGCAGAACGGCGTACCAATCTCATCTTGACGGCGATAACGGCGACCAATCGCACCTGAGGTGTCAAAATCGACGTTCCACAATCCACGCAGCTTATCTGCCAGTTCCTTCGCAGGAACAGACAGCTCTTCCTTCTTAGACAACGGCAAAACTGCCACCTTGATCGGTGCCAAACGACGGTCCAGCTTCAAAACAACGCGAGTATCCACGCCGCCCTTAGCGTTAGGAACTTCTTCCTCCGTGTAAGCATCAACCAAAAACGCCATCATGGAACGACCCAAACCGGCAGCTGGCTCAATTACATAAGGGATCCAACGCTCATCCATAGTCTGGTCGAAGTAGGACAGATCTTCACCGGATGCCTCCGAGTGCACGCGCAGGTCATAATCTGTGCGGTTAGCAACACCTTCCAGCTCACCCCACTTGGAACCTGTGAAACCAAATGCATATTCCACATCGACCGTGCGCTTGGAGTAGTGCGACAACTTCTCCTTCGGGTGCTCATACAAGCGCAGGTTTTCTGCCTTGATTCCCAGATCGATGTACCACTGCAGGCGGTTATCAATCCAGTACTGGTGCCACGTTTCATCCTCGCCCGGCTTAACGAAGAATTCCATCTCCATCTGCTCAAACTCACGCGTGCGGAAGATGAAGTTACCTGGGGTGATCTCATTGCGGAAAGACTTACCAATGTTGGCAATACCAAATGGTGGCTTCATGCGTGCCGAGGTCATCACGTTTTTGAAGTTCACAAAAATTCCCTGCGCAGTCTCTGGGCGCAAGTAGTGCATACCTTCTTTGTCGTCCACAGGTCCCAAGTAGGTTTTGAGCAAACCCGAAAAGGCACGAGGTTCCGTCCAGTTACCAGGCTGACCGGTCTCTGGATCGTTGATATCTGCCAAACCGTTCACTGGTGGGTGGCCGTGCTTTTCTTCATAAGCTTCCAACAAGTGATCTGCACGGTAGCGCTTGTGGGTGTACAAAGACTCCACCAGCGGATCAGTAAAGACCTCAACGTGGCCAGAAGCCACCCAAGTCTGGCGCGGCAAAATGATGGACGAGTCAATGCCGACGACGTCATCGCGCGATTGCACCATGTGGCGCCACCATTGACGCTTAATGTTTTCCTTGATCTCTACGCCCAACGGGCCGTAATCCCAGGCAGAACGGGATCCGCCGTAAATCTCACCAGCCTGGTATACCAGGCCACGACGCTTACACAGGTTAACGACGGAATCAATCACTGACGCCATAATAAAAAGGACTCCTCTGGTAGGGGACAGTCGATGGGCAAACCTCAAACAAGCATAGTCCGTCTTCTCCCCGCCCATGCCACAGGGTAGGAATTGGACTACAACTTTTTGATAGTATGTGCAGCATGACCCTGCAATCACACATTCCAAAGCTGGGTGTGCGCAACACCAAACAGCGCACCGCAGTTGTGGAAGCTATGCGTGATATAGACCGCTTCGCATCCGCAAAAGACATTCACCTAACCCTACAAAACCGCGGCGCTCAGGTGGGACTGACCACTGTGTACCGTACCCTACAATCCCTAGTAGACATTGATGCCGTGGACGTGCTGCATATGCCATCTGGGGAGACTCTGTACCGCCATTGCGACACAGACGAACACCACCATCACCTGGTGTGCACCAGTTGTTCACGTACCGAAGAAATTGACGGCGGTCCAGTAGAAGAGTGGGCACGGAAAGTATCTCAAGAGCACGGTTTCCAGCTCACGGGCCATGACGCGGAAATTTTTGGTATTTGCTCACAGTGCCAAAACAGCTAGACCACCGTTTACTATGGGCTAGCGCCAAATCTAGCCCACTACAGTGCCAAATGCGGCACCTAAGAGGTAGGTAATACCCGCAGCACCAAGACCAATTGCCAATTGACGCAATGCACGTGCCAGTGGTGGTTTTCCAGAGATAATCCCTACAATGCCTCCGGTCATCAACAACGCCAAGGACACCAAGACCACGGCGACAATCGAACCGGGCACCAAGTTCATGCCAAATATAAACGGCACAATGGGAATTAACGCTCCCACCGCAAAAAAGCAAAAGCTTGATGATGCCGCCGCCCATGCCTCACCGATAACACCATGGCCTTCTTGTTCACTCGCTCCTTCAGGAGACACCATGGAGAACTCATGCGACGAAAGACCAGTCGCCTCCCCTATTCCCTCGGTTAATTGTGCGCGCATAGCCGAAGTACGCAAATGCGAAAAGACCTCATGAGCTTTAGCCTCAGCATCTGCACTTTCCATTCCGCGGGCGCGGTAGATTAGGGCTAGCTCGTTGGCATCGACGTCGAGCTGTGGCGCTAGATGAAAATTCTCCACTGCTGGGCGCGACGCTTCCAACAACTCACCTTGTGATTTTACCGACACATATTCGCCTGCAGCCATGGACAATGCGCCTGCCAACAGGCCCGATACTCCGGTAAGCAAGACCACTGAAGAGCTCACACCAGAGCCCATCACACCGATGACCAAAGCTAAGTTGGACACCAATCCATCGTTGGCGCCAAAGACAGCTGCGCGAAAATTGCCCGACATCTTCTCACGGCTTTGTGTCGCCAATGCGCGCACGACTTCAGCATGGATTTTTTCATCGGCGGCCATCTGATCGGAGGCATCTAAATCTTCTAAATACGGCGTGCGAGTCTCTGCGGACTGCATCAAGGCCAAGGTAAACACCGAGCCGACATGGGTTGCCATCCATCCCATAAACCGCGTATGCAAGTCTGGTTTTTGCGGCATACCAACATATTCGCCCAGCTTGTCGCGCCAATACGCCTCGTGGCGGGATTCTGCTTCAGCGAGCTCTAATAAGATTTCGCGTTCTTCGCCGGATTTCTTTCTGGCCAGCTCGCGATAGACTGCAGCCTCTGCACGCTCATTGGCCAAGTAACGACGCCAGCTTTTGATTTGTTTTGGCGTTGGCTGTTCAACAGTCGTCATAGTCTTTGCCCTACTTCTTTACTCCGCCAAAACGGCGATCCCTGGATGCGTACTCCTCCACTGCCGCAAACAAGTCCGCAGGGGTGAAATCTGGGAACAACTTATCTTGATAAATCATCTCAGCATATGCTGACTGCCACAATAAGAAATTAGACGTGCGCTTTTCTCCCGAAGGACGCAAAAATAGATCTACATCAGGCATGCCAGGATCATAAAGATGCTTGGCGATGTCCCTCTCCGTAATTGCCGACGGCTCCAATTCGCCCGCGGCAACTTGGGCGGCGAGGGCGCGGGCGGCATCGACAAGCTCAGCCCTACCACCGTAATTAACACACATGACCAGCGTCAATGCAGTGTTATCCTTGGTAAGTTCTTCCGCTGCTTCTAATTCCTTGATGACAGAACGCCACAAGCGCGGGCGGCGTCCAGCCCACACTACGCGCACATTCTTCTCATGCAACCACTGCCGTTGACGGCGCAAGACATCGCGGTTAAAGCCCATGAGAAAACGCACCTCATCCGGCGAACGGCGCCAGTTCTCAGTAGAAAATGCATACGCAGACAGATAAGGAATGCCCATAGCCAGACACGCATCAACCACATCGAGCAGCACGGCTTCACCGCGCTTATGCCCCTCCGTGCGGCGCAGGCCACGCTCCTGAGCCCACCTACCGTTGCCGTCCATAACAAGCGCCACGTGTCGTGGCAAAAACTCAGCTGGGATAGCCGGTGGATTTAACGTGCGGTTCGGGTCAGGAGTAATCACGTTTAACCATTCTAGATTACGTATCTACAACTACCTACAACCGATTTGTTGATCCATGACGGACAGCGCGGTGACCTTACGTTCTAGGTGCCACTGCAGGTGTGCCCGCGTCAGTTGGTGCACTTCTGCTGCCTGACTATGAGTAGGTTGCGCCGCGTGCCCATGCGCCAATAGCCACATAATATGCAGCGTTTCTGGATCGACGTCCGCCGCACCAGGGGGACGGCAATGCACACATGCAGCGCCACCAACTGCCGGGTGAAATGCATGATGCGGCCCCGGTGCGGAACATGCCGCGCAATCGAATAAACTCGGGGCCCAACCGGCGTTTGCCATAGCCTGCAAGACAAAGGCGTCTAAAACTAACACCGGATCTGCAGCTCGCTGGATGCGTGCCAAAGTAGCCACCACGGCCTCATATAAATAGGGATCATCGTCTAAGCTAAGGCGCTCAGCAGTCTCCAACACTGCGCAGGCTGCAGTGTAGCGGTCGTAGTGATCAATTATGCCGGCGCCAAAATAGTCGATGGTATCTGCTTGAGTGATAGTTGCCAGACCACGGCCTGGATATATCTGCACGCTTAGATTCACAAACAGCTGCAACCGTGACCCAAACCGACTCTTTGCACGGCGCACCCCTTTGGCAACTCCGCGTATGATTCCGTGCTGCTTAGTAAGCAAGACGATGACACGATCAGCTTCACCGAAGTCATAGGTGCGGATGACAACGGCGTGATCATGAAACGAAGGCCTAGAACCCAAGGCGCCCCAATGACTTTGGATCTGACTGCCAGTTCTTCAACACCTTGATGCGCAAATCAAGGTAGATGTTCTGCCCTAGCAGTTGGATGATTTCTTTACGCGCATTGCCGGTAATACGCCGCAAACGGCGTCCCTCTTTGCCCTCAATAATCTTCTTTTGCCCGGGACGCTCCACATAGATGATTGCATGCACGTCAAGAACATCCTCGCGGGTATCCGACGGCAAAATCTCATCTACTTCCACCGCCACGGAGTGCGGGAGTTCATCCTTCAAACCAGAAAGCGCGGCTTCACGAATAAGCTCAGCAATACGCTTTTCTTTATGGTCATCAGTGATGTGATCATCCGGATAGTACTTTGGCCCTTCTGGCAGATGCTCCCGAATCACATCAATGAGCTGTTCAATCTGCACGTTTTCCTTGGCAGAAACCGGAATAACTACCGCATCCGGGTTATCCTCGCTGAGCAATTCATGCAAAGCCAAAAGTTGTGCACCAACTTGGTCTTTTGAGGCTTTGTCCAGTTTGGTCACAATCCCGATGATCGGAGTCTTTGGTGCTACGTTGCGGACATTTTCCAGGATCCACCGGTCACCGGGACCAATTTTTTCATCCGCAGGAATGGTCAATCCAATAACATCCACATCGGCGTAGGTGTCCTTAACAATTTCATTGAGGCGCTCGCCGAGCAGTGTGCGTGGTCGGTGTAGACCAGGCGTATCTACAACGACAATCTGCGAATCTTCTCGGTGCACCAAACCGCGAATGGGATGACGCGTTGTTTCAGGCTGATCCGCGGTAATAGCAATTTTTTGCCCCACCAAGGCATTAGTCAGAGTGGACTTTCCCGTATTGGGGCGGCCCACAAAGCTGACAAATCCCGAGCGGAAACCCGCAGGAGTATCAGTAAAATCCGCTGCTGGGGCCACCGGCGCTGCCGCAGCTAGACCGTCTAGATCCGGAAAACCATCCGCATCAACACCAATTAATTCTTGCTCATCGTTGCTATTCATTGCCTCGTATCATAGCGCCTTTTACCATAAAATTGCACTATCGCAGCCGACGCAAAGCTGCCCCACCTTCATCATCGTTGTCCCCAACCTATTCTGTAAAAGCTCAGGTCGGGTAAAGGCATACAAAAGTCAAAGCTTTAAGAGATTTTCTCCGTAGAAAACTGCAGGCGTGGATGTGCGAAAAACTCCTGTGATTGCACGAGCTGCAACTCCTCTGTTCCTGCCTTATAAGTTTTTTCCAGCAGGTCAAATACCGAAGATGCCGTACGCGCCAACGCAGTTTCCGCATCACCAGTTTCCACGTAGTGGCCAGTAAAGAGGCTGGCAGTAACATCGCCTGAGCCGTTGCGCTTAAACGGAAGGAGTGGTGTTTGCACGATGTAGACATCATCAGCATCGGCAGCAATCATTTCAATGGTGCCTTCCGGCGCATCTGGGCGCTGAACGGAAGTTACCAGCACAATGCGTGGCCCCATTGCCTGCACGGCCTTGATTGCATCCAACGTCTGGCTTAACTCCCCTACCTCACGGCCGGTAAGAAACCCCAGCTCAAACTGGTTGGGAGTAATAATGTCAGCAACCGGAACTACCTTGTCGCGCAGCAACGGTGGAATCTCATCGGAGACAAAGCACCCCGACTTGGCATTGCCCATGACCGGATCACAGGCATATAGTGCCTTCGGGTTGACTGCCTTGATACGTTCCACGGTGTTCACAATTGCGTCCGCAATATCGGGACCGCCTTGGTAGCCGGACAAGATGGCATCGACAAGCTTAAAAGCTCCGCGGCGTTCCATGCCGTCTACGACGTCTTTCACATCGGCGGCTGGGATGAGCGGGCCACCCCAGTCACCGTAGCCGGTGTGGTTGGAAAAGTTCACCGTATGAACCGGCCACACCTCATGGCCCAGACGCTGCAGCGGAAATACCGCAGCAGAATTGCCAACGTGACCATATGCAACATGAGACTGAATGGAGACAATATTCATGCTGCACATCCTACGCGCGTTGACAATGCTGCTAAAGCACAGCCCTTAAGCGCCAGTTCCCAACGCCGCAGCAACCAAACCGTCAAAGAGTGGGTGCGGCTTGGTTGGCCGCGACTTCAACTCTGGGTGAGCCTGCGTAGCAATAAGATAGGGATGCACCTCACACGGATACTCCACGAACTCCACCAACGTGCCTTCTGGTGAGGTTCCGGAAATGACCAAATCAGAGCCTTCTACGATCTGGTCGCGGTAGTCATTATTGACCTCAAAACGGTGGCGGTGGCGTTCAGAAACATCGGTTGTTCCATATACCTCAGCAGCCAATGAACCCTCGGCCAAGGTAGCAGGGTATGCACCCAAACGCATCGTTCCGCCCAAGTCGGCTTCACCTGCAATAACAGACTTTTGATCAGCCATCGTGGCAATAACCGGCGTGCCAGATTCCTCAAACTCTGCTGAGGTAGCATCTGCAATACCCGCCTGGCGGGCGGCTTCAATAACAATGCACTGCAAACCCAAGCAAATGCCCAACGTAGGCAGCTTGTGCTCACGGGCATAAGAAATAGCTTTGATCTTGCCCTCTACACCGCGCACGCCAAATCCACCTGGGATTACCATGGCATCGATGTTGTGGAGAGCAGACGTGTCAGATTCCAAATCATCCGAAGAAATCCAATGGATCTTTGCCTTTGCTCGGTGAGCGAAGGCTGCAGCGCGAATAGCTTCAGCCACTGACAAATACGCATCCTGCAACTCGATGTATTTGCCCACGATGCCCACGTGAACTTCCCGCTGTGGATTGTGTACTCGGTCCAGCACATCGCCCCAAGTGGACCAATCCACGTCTTTAAACGGCAGGTTCAATTTACGGACGACAAATGTGTCTAAGGCTTCATCGAAAAGCGTGCGCGGAATGTCATAGATGCTTGGCGCATCTGGGCAACTAACCACACCATCCACATCAACATCGCACATCAGAGCAATCTTGCGCTTTAAATCCGCCGGTACCTCGCGGTCACAACGCAGCACCAATGCGTCTGGGACAATACCAATAGAGCGCAACTGCGCCACCGAATGCTGCGTCGGTTTGGTCTTTAGCTCACCCGATGGGGCCAAATACGGCACCAAAGAACAGTGGATGAAGAAAATATTTTCCCGTCCTACATCGTGGCGAAGCTGCCGCGCTGCTTCCAAGAACGGCTGGGATTCAATATCGCCTACCGTGCCACCAATTTCAGAAATAACAATGTCTGGAACCTCGCCATTGTCATCTGGCTTGGCCATGTCTAATACGCGCTGCTTAATTTCATTGGTGATGTGCGGGATGACCTGCACCGTTTTGCCTAAGTATTCTCCACGACGTTCTTTGGCAATAACTGCGGAATACACCTTGCCTGTGGTCACATTTGACCGCTTGGTCAAGTTACGGTCCAAGAAACGCTCGTAGTGGCCCAAGTCTAGGTCAGTTTCCGCACCATCTTCCGTCACGAACACTTCTCCGTGTTCGAAAGGATTCATGGTGCCTGGATCGACGTTGAGATAAGGGTCGAGCTTTTGCATGGTCACAGACAACCCACGCGCGATGAGCAGCTGTCCCAAGCTCGCCGCAGTGAGGCCCTTACCTAAGGACGACACAACGCCGCCGGTGACAAAAATGAACTTTGTATTGTGGGAATTGTGTAACGGGGCAGACATAGTGGCACTCCCTGGAAGCGTTAGGATGTCCTACCGGGCAAAGACCGCGGCAGGTGTGGCGAACCTGCCCCACATTAGCCTTTAAAAAACAAAAACCCGCAGGGCAATAAAACCTACGGGTCTTTAGATTAACACTTCCCACCCACAATAACAATTGTTTGACAGAAAACTAGGTGAGGGCTGCACAAACGTTAGCTAAAGTCAGTATCTGTTTCTTCATCCAAGGCTTCCCTGTCCGCAGCAGAAGGAAAAGCCTTTGGCCCCGATGGCTTAGGGGGAAACTTCTTTCCGGTTGCTGCTACGAAGTCATACCATTCCGCCAACAGCTCGTTTTGCAGCGCAAACATCTCTTGTTCCTCCGCTGGCGTAGCGTGGTCATATCCCAAAAGATGCAAGCACCCATGCGTGGTCAACAGCGCCAACTCATGTGCCAATGAGTGACCTGCAGCCTCTGCCTGGCGTAGTGCGAACTCAGGACAAAGCACAATGTCACCGAGCATTGCTGGAGATGCCTCCGCCGCATCCGGACGTGGTGTCATTGCCCCTGGCGTGAGCTCATCCATGGGAAAACTCATAACGTCCGTCGGGCCTTCAAGATCCATCCAGCGCACGTGCAGCTCTGCAATAGTGTCAAGATCCACACACGTAATAGTGGCCTCTGCATTTGGGCTAATATCCATTGCACCAAAAGCAAAGGACGCTACGTCAATCAGCATCTCTTCATTGACGCCATCAAATCCCGACTCATTGAAAAACTCAATGTGAAGACCCATCTAATTATTCTCCTGTTTGCTTAGCTGTTCTTCATCAAAGCGGTCATATGCCTGTACGATACGCCCTACTAACTGGTGACGCACCACGTCACCGGCACCCAATTCAGCAAAGAACACATCGTCCACATTGCCTAAGATTCGGCGCACAAGGCGTAAGCCGGACTGCTGCCCACGCGGGAGGTCGATCTGAGAGATATCACCTGTGACCACCATCTTCGTTCCAAAGCCCAAGCGGGTCAAAAACATTTTCATCTGCGCTGCCGTCGTGTTCTGGGCTTCATCGAGAATCACAAACGCATCGTTGAGAGTACGTCCACGCATATACGCCAGCGGCGCAACCTCAATAATTCCTGCGTCCATCAATTTGGGGATCATCTCAGGATCGAGCATGTCCCGGAGGGCATCGTAAAGCGGGCGCAAATAGGGATCAATCTTGTCATTTAATGTTCCCGGCAAAAAGCCTAACTTCTCTCCTGCTTCGACAGCAGGTCGGGTCAAAATAATCCGGCTAACTTCCTTGTTTTGCAGCGCTTGTACAGCCTTTGCCACTGCCAGATATGTCTTACCTGTACCAGCAGGACCAATGCCAAAGACAACGGTGTTGTCATCAATAGCCTGAACATACTCGCTTTGTCCCACTGTTTTGGGGCGAACCGTCTTGCCGCGGCGCGAAACAATATCAGCCGCCAACGCCTGCGCCACAGACTGTGGAGCATCCAGCGCTACCATGTCGATGGTGTGCTTGACGGTGTCAGGGCTAATCGAGTGTCCGCGACGGGCAATTCCTTCTAACTCATCCAAAATCTTGACCGCACGCGCGACCTCGTAATCCGGACCAGTCAGGGTAATGGTGGTTCCGCGCGCAAAAACATCGACGTCTAAATGGTTGTTGAGAACCTTCAGATTTGCATCTGCCGTTCCTAAAACAGCAGCAGTGTACGCGGAATCTAAGTCGTATTTTTTAGTAATAATAGGCACAAAGTTCAATTTACCAGCGCACTGTTGAATAACGTGCAGCTCACCAGCGCCCAGCTCACCATTGCCCAGCTCACCAGCGCTCGGTGCGCACGCCAAGAGCAGCCAAAGCTACAATGCCTGCCGATGCCGTCCGCAGCACCTCCGGCCCAAGCTTTATCTTCACAGCGCCAGCCGCTTCCAGCTGCGCCGTTTCTTCTGCTCCGATGCCACCTTCTGGGCCAATAATCAAGATAACGTGCGCATTGTCCCCTGTTGGAAGTGCCACGTCTTTCACAGAGTTCGTGGCCTCTTCGTGCAACAGGAAGAGTGCAGTGTTATCTTCTGCAGCTGTTCCCAGTAACTGCACAAGCTGTGCAGTTGTTACAGGACCGCGCACAGCCGGGATGTTCGCGCGGCGCGATTGCTTCGCGGCAGCTATGGCTGCTGCTTGCCATTTTTCCCTGGCCTTTGGCGCTTTCTTGGCATCCCATCGCGCCACGCACCTATCTGCCTGCCAAGCGATGAACGCATCAGCGCCACCTTGAGTTGACAAGTCAATAGCTAATTCAGCGCGTTCAGATTTAGGGATAGCCTGAACAACCGTGACCAGTGGCTGCGGCGTAGGCAGCTGCTCAACACTGTCCACTGTGGCAGTCAGAGTGTCCTTGCCGGCAATGGCGGCAACGGTAGCTACTACCCGAGTTGCAGGGTAAGGAAGCTGGATGAGTCGATCTCCGTCCGCAGAAAGGTCTGGCAGAGGGATCAACAACACCTTTTCACCAACGCTAATCCGTTTGACGGCCACCGCGTGGCGGCCTTCGGAACCACCGAGTTCAACGACATCACCAGCAACCACACCGGAGAGGTTGGGGTGTACAAACGCAGGAAGAGACATTGTTTTCCTACCTGCGGAAATGTCCGCGCAGACGGTTAAAGAAACTACTGTCCCCTGAATCTGCAGCGGAATTGACGTGGGCAGTTTCTTCCCGCTTATCTCTTACCTGTTCCAACAGCTCACGGGTCTTTTTATCCAGATCCGTAGGAACAGTCACCCCGATGTGTGCGTAGAGGTTTCCGTAGCCTTCAGAGCGCAGGCGTTTCATGCCCTTACCTGCGGTAGTGATGACGCCACCAGGCTGTGTACCTGCACTAATTTCGAGCTCAGTTTCGGTGCCATCCAAATGCTCCACCGTGACGTTGGTGCCCAAAGCAGCATCAACCATAGGAACACTAATGGAGACGTGCAGGTCATCGCCATCGCGCTCAAATACTGGGTGCGGCTTCGTGGAGACTTCCACATAGAGATCACCAGCGGGTCCGCCGCCATGGCCGACCTCACCTTGCGATGCCATACGAATACGCATGCCATTGCCAATACCGGCTGGAATATTGACAGTGATATCACGGCGTTTGCGCACCCTGCCGTCACCACCACAGTGGTTGCAAGGATCCTCAATGATTTCCCCATAACCGTGGCAGGTAGGACATGGACGCGACGTCATGACATTGCCCAAGAAGGACCGTTGCATTTCCTGGATCTCACCAGCTCCGTGACAGGTCGGGCACGTTACTGGTTTAGCCTTGGACGCTGATCCGGTTCCCTCACAACGATCGCACAACACGGCGGTATCAACCGTGACAGTCTTTTGGGCTCCAGCGAATGCTTCCTCCAGATCAATGTCAATGCGCAGCAATGCGTCATTGCCTGGCTGGACTCGTGACCGTGGGCCGCGGCTTCCACCGGTGCCGCCGCCGAAAAACTCAGCAAAAATATCACCCAGACCACCCGTGGAGAAGCCTCCACCGTAGCCGCCGCCACCTTGTTCCATGGGATCTCCACCCATGTCTACAATCCGGCGCTTGTTGGAGTCCAACAATACTTCCTGTGCGAGGGATGCTTCACGGAACTTCTCCGCTGCTTCTTCATCGCCTGGGTTAACGTCAGGGTGGTACTTGCGGGCTAACTTGCGGTAGGCCTTTTTAATCTCTTGATCCGTTGCAGATTTTTCTACGCCTAAAATGCCGTAATAGTCACGAGCCATAGTAAAAATTTAAATCCTTATATTTTCTAAATCTAAAACGTCGGTACGGATACTGCTATGCGGGTGCTGCGCCACTACTCAGTTCGCAAGATGTCACTGACGTAGCGGGAGACAGCGAGAACTCTAGACATTGTTCCTGAATAGTCCATAAACGTCGGGCCTACCACGCCGAGTCCACCTAAGACTTCTCCATCTGTTCCATAGGCAGTAGTCACAACAGAGGCCCCACGCAACTGGTCGTCATCGTGTTCATCACCAATGACTACGGAAATATTGCCAACTTCAGGCACGCGTGTCATAAGCTTTAGCACCACGACCTGCTCTTCTAACGCTTCCAAGATATTAGTCAAATCCATCCCAGGAGCTCGCGACGAGGTCAGGTTGGAAGTTCCTGCCATAAAGAACCGGTCAGAGGGTCCTTCCACTAAGGTTTCCACGAGCACGCTCGCTGCTTTGTCCAAATGCAGACGAATATCGGCCGGCGCTGCCTTAACAAGTTGTGGCAGGTAAGCAATGGCATCAGGAAGTGTTATCCCAACGAGTGCATTGTTTAAGATGTCGCGCAACCGAGCAACATCATCAAGCTCGATGACCGTGTCTAGGTCAACATTGCGCTGGTCAACTCTGCCAGTATCAGTAATCACAACGAGCAAGAGTTTGATAGGAGAAAGTGCCACGACCTCACAGTGTTTGACCGAAGAAACAGTCAAGTTAGGCATCTGCACCACGGCAGCGCCCTTGGTGACCTGCGCTAAGGTGCGTGCGGCCCGTTGCAATACATCTTCTAAGTCCACACCGCCATTGAGAAAGTTCAATATGGCTTTCCGCTCTGGGACAGAAAGCGGCTTGATGTCATGAAGGGAATCTACGAACATGCGATATCCCTTTTGCGTGGGTATTCTCCCTGATGACGCATGTGGTTGCGCAATCAATCCCTCGGATTCCAGCACGGCCATGTCATTGCGTATGGTTGCCGAAGATACCCCCAGTTGGTAGCGCTCCAAAAGCGACTTTGAGCCAACTGGTTCCTGCGAGGCAATGTAGTCAGCCACAATGGCACGCAAAACTTCTTTACGCCGGGCATCGGTGATACTAGACATCTGGCACTCGCCTCCTTCGATTGCTAAATCTTACCGTTTCACCGCAGACTCGTCATCTTCTCCATGTTCTGCACACTTTTCTTCGGCTACTAATAAGTCAGTAATGATGGCATCGGCAAGCAATCGGCCTTGATCTGTAATCCGCACGCGGTCATCGGCAAGCAAAAGCCCTCGCTGAACGTAGTGCGCTATGGCCTCATCTGCGGCTGGGCTCAACAAATCTGCTGCAATGCCTTCCCGCAGGCGCAGACCCAACATGACCTTTTCTGTATGCTCATCCGCCGCCGACAACATCTCCTTATCAGCGATGGGCAATTGTCCAGCTTTCAGCTTGTCGATGTACCTCGCTGGGTGCTTCACGTTATAAAAACGCTCATGCCCGATGTGGCTATGCGCGCCCGGGCCCGCGCCCCACCACTCATGATCCCGCCAATAAATCATGTTGTGGCGACACTGCCCACCTTCTTGTGCCCAATTGGACACCTCGTACCATTGGAACCCTGCCGCTGCCAAGGTTTCTGCAATGATCTCATAACGCCTGGCCATGGTGTCTTCATCCGGCGCTGGCAACTGCCCTCGAGCCACCTTACGCGCCATGCGCGTGCCTTCTTCCACAATCAGCGAATACGCACTGATATGGTCCACGCCTGTTTCTAAAGCTTTATCCAAGGTCAGCCGCACGTCATCATCGGTTTCCGTGGGGGTTGCATAAATCATATCCAGATTGACATGCGCAAAACCGGCTACCTTCGCCTCCCGTGCAGCCGCAAAAGCGCGTCCTGGTGTATGCGAACGCTCTAGTACCTGTAGCACATGCGGTGCCGCCGATTGCATGCCCAAACTGATGCGGGTAAATCCGGCTTCTAACAACGCCGCAAAATATTCCGGACTCGTCGATTCTGGATTAGATTCCGTGGTTACTTCCGCGCCCGGAGTAAGACCAAAGCTATGTCTAACCGCGTCCATAATTCGAGTCAAGCCCGCAGCCCCTAAAAGTGAAGGCGTTCCTCCGCCGATAAAAACGGTATCCGCAGTCGGAACAGTCTGCGCGGAAGTCTCTGAGCGAAGCTGGTCAGCAGCCAGCGCAAGTTCTTTTTCTAAAGCATCCAGATACGGGCCGGTGAGATCCCGCGGGCTTCCCAATTCTCCAGGAGTGTATGTATTGAAGTCACAATACCCACACCGCGAGGAACAAAAGGGCACGTGGATGTACAGCCCGAAAGTATCATTCGGAGTGTCGGAGCGCTCAACCATGTATTTCACACTAGGCGTTGGAGTGATTGAGCGTGTAATCTTGATTCATTCCAGTTCTTTGCGTCCTGCGCAGAAAGGCACTACCAGGTGGAACCTCCGAGTCGCTGCCCCCACTATCATCGCAGGTGGTGGGGATATCAATGATGTCTGCAATTCTTATGGTTCTCGCTGGCTTTGTGGTCATCGGGCTCATCATTGTGGCCAATGCATTTTTTGTTGCCCAAGAATTTGCCTATATGTCCGTAGACCGCGCCCAATTACGCACCAAAGCCGCTGAGGGAGACTTGGCGGCACAACGCGCATTAGCTATTACGCAGCAAACGTCATTTTTGTTGTCTGGTGCTCAATTAGGCATTACGGTCACCGGATTGCTCATCGGTTATGTGGCCGAGCCACTGGTGGGCCAAGGTTTGGGCCGTATCTTTGATGACGCAGGTATCTCCCCCGCGCTTTCCGTCACCGTGGGTACCGTCATTGCCTTGGTTATCTCTACCATCGCAACCATGCTGTTTGCGGAGCTGTTTCCCAAAAATTACACCATCGCCGCTCCGATGAAGTCCGCTCTATGGTTAGCTGCGCCCACGCGCATTTTCCTTCGCGTCTTTGGTCCTTTGGTACGTTTCTTTGAGCATTCAGCCAATGCGCTGCTCAAGGCCGTACGCATTGAGCCGGTCGAGGACATTGACTCTTCTGCCACGTCAGATGACTTAGAATCCATTATGGATAATTCCCGCGAGTCTGGTGATTTGGACGATAATACTTATTTGGTCCTTGACCGCCTCTTGCACTTTCCGGATGATGACGTTGATCACGCCATGATTCCCCGTTCCCGCGTAGACGTCGTCGAACCGGAGACTACGGTGGGCGAAGTCTTGAAGCTTATGGCTATGCAACACACGCGCTATCCGGTCATTGATGATGAGCACAATCCCATCGGTGTGGTTCATCTTTTTGATGCTTTGTCCTTTACAGGGCCTGAGACTACACCGGTAACAGCCATCATGCGCGAGCCTTTGGTTGTCCCCGAGCTGATGAGCTTGCCCGATGTTGTGCAAGAGCTTCGCGGAGAAAATGAGAAACTAGCTTGCGTCATTGATGAGTATGGCGGATTCGTTGGCATTGTCACCATGGAGGACTTAGCTGAGGAGATCCTCGGTGATGTCACCGATGAGCATGATTGTGAAGAATCAGAAGAAATCACTGAGCAAGATGAGTCCCATTGGCTTGTTGATGGCGACACGCCACTCGATGAAATCGAGCGTGCCATCGGCCACGACCTGCCAGAAGGTGACTTCGAAACGGTAGCAGGTTTGCTCATCGCACATACAGGATCGCTTGTCGATGAAGGCGAGGAGCATGTCATCGAACTTGAAGCCGAACCCGAAGACTGGGTAGAGCGCGATGAAGCACCAACGCGCAAAATTAAGATGCGCGTTGAGGAAGTTGAACGCCACGTTCCTTCTGTTCTAGCAATTGAGCTCATTGAAGAGTCACCACACGACGCAGAGGATGACGAGGATTCTGACGCACGTAAACGCGACGACGCCCACGGCACACGTCGTGGTGACTTAGCAGACAACGCTGCTGATAAAGAGGTGGAAGACCGTGGATAGTTGGATAATCAATTTCCTCATCACCCTAGTGGTGATTATCGCCTCTGGATTTTTCGTGGTTATTGAGTTTTCTTTGCTCGGTGCGCGCCGAAATCGCCTCGAAGAAACAGCTGAATCTTCCCGCGCCTCACGCGCTGGCCTGCGTTCACTCAATGAGTTAACAATCATGCTCGCCGGAGCACAATTGGGAATTACCGCAGCTACGTTCATCCTGGGTGCGGTCACCAAACCGTGGGTTCACCATCTGTTAACACCACTATTGGTATCGCTAAGTCTGCCTCATGCAATTGCCGATGTCACCGCGTTTGTCCTGGCATTGTTCGTGGTGACGTTTCTCCACTTGGTTATCGGAGAAATGGCTCCGAAATCGTGGGCTATTACCCACCCAGAAACAGCCTTACAGCTCATCGCAGTACCGGCTCGCGGATTTATTTGGGTCTTTCGCCCCTTATTGGTCTGGATCAATAATATGGCGAATCTGCTCGTGCGAAAGGCGGGCGAAGAACCCGCTGACCGTGCGGGAGCTGCTGGATATGACGTCGATACTTTGCGCTCGCTTGTAGAGCACTCTCGTGAGACCGGTACTTTGGATGAAGAATCCGCGTCACAGATTACGGGTGTCATTGAGCTGGAATCTTCAACAGTGGGCGACTTCGCTCGAAAGTTCGGTTCCGAAGTAGTCCCGCTACCTTCTGATGCCACGGTCCGTGACTTGCAACAATTGTGCCTGCGCAAAGAGATTATGCGTGTCTTGGTTTTTCCTAAGCATTCCCGTATGCCACACATTGTGCACGTACGCGACACGCTGCTAGCTGACCCCCAAGAGCCAATATTGCAGTTTTCACGACCTGCACTCTCAGTAGCTGGTGCCACCACAATGCAACAGACACTCGATCACATGCGGGCGCGAAATGAGCAGCTGGTTATCGTTGGACGCGGTGCGGCGACCAATGCCGAACATTCGGTGTGGATCCTCACCTGGGACAACATCATGGGGCAACTGTGGCCGCAGATTTCCGAGGAGCTAGGCAAAGTTCCCGTGACGCGTAATCACACAGCGCCCAATCCTTAACGGCAATCTTCTGCCTACGCGCTCTCCCAGGAAACAGTTGCCCAGAGCAGACTAGGGGCAGAAGATTAAATATTACGCCGTAGTAGCAGCGTGCTTGGCGGCAGCCTTCTTAGCGGCGACTTTGGCCACAATGCGGCTGATACGGGCGCGCTCTTCCAAAAACTGTGGTGGGTTGTGCCCGCGCATCGTTCGCACATATGCCGGATGGGAGTCTACGACAGTGTGGTGCCAACCCGATACTGCCAGGGATACGGTTTGCCCTACCCGCTTGTACAAGTGCGGCAATGACACCATATCTAAATTACGGGCAACGGCGTCAGTTTGGCTAAGGACGTAGTCTACGACCTCACGCAAATAATCAGCGGTGGCAGCAGTGCGGTCTTGGAGGGCCTTTGCCAGTTGGTGTACTACTACTGGTGGCCCCGCGATGGGATAGTCCACCTCTAGCGTGCCGGCATTAAAAGCGTGTGGAGGTTCAACTTCGTTTTCACCAGAGGCAACGGGGGAAATTGTGCCAGAGCGTACGCCCGAGATGAGTGCTTGACGCAAACCGATAAGTTCGCCTACGCACCGCCCGGAGTCAACACGAGCGTCTTCGACGATGTCGCCTAATTCAGCAAGACAATCGATACTTAGCTCGGCGTCCCAGTCTTCGATAGCTTCGATGAGGTTATCAATGTATTGAGCGACTTCATCACCGATGTTATAGATTTCTTGGGTGAGTTCGCGGTGCCGTAGTTCGGCTGCGATTTTGTGCATACGCCCGGCTCCATTCCTTCCCGCGATCCATCACCTTAAGCCTCAAGTTGAACTTGAGAGTATTAGTCAACGCAGCTGACTTTATTGCACATCAACTCAAGCCAAGCGATGACACTCCGAACGTAGGCCTTAAAAATTCACAGGTTTTTCAAAGAAACTCTCAACAATCACCCTTATTTGCGCGTATAGATGTGATCGATGGCATCGCTGTACCGTGCCGCAACAATGTTCCTTTTCACCTTCATTGTGGGAGTAAGTTCATTGTCTTCCTCTGTGAAGTCAGATTCCAAGATATAAAAGCGCTTAATCCCCTCTGCATGGGACACCGTGGCATTGACTTGATTGATCGCATCCTGGATTTCTGCACGCAGCTGCGGATCTGTTGCCACCTCCCGCATGGGCTTAGATTCCGGAATATTGTGGGTAAGCTTCCACCGCGCCATAGCTTCGGCGTCCATGGTGAGCAATACCCCTACAAAAGGCTTGCCGTCGCCTACCACAATGGCTTGCGAAATAAGCGGATGCGAACGCAAAGCATCTTCCATAGGGCCAGGTGAGACGTTCTTACCACCGGCGGTAACAATCAGGTCTTTTTTCCGTCCCGTGATAACCAATTTGCCGTCATCACGGATCTCGCCTAAATCTCCAGTGTTGTACCAGCCATTAACAAAGGATTCATTGGTTGCTTGCGGGTTATTCCAATAGCCACGGAACACAATGTCACCTTTGACGAGGATCTCGCCTTCATCGCTAATCGCAATGGTGGTCCCGCCAATAGGACATCCCACAGTTCCAATCGAATGGTTGTTAAAGTCCACTGCTGCCGCTGCAGCCGTCTCCGTTAACCCATAGCCTTCATAAACAGGTACGCCGATGCCGCGGAACCAGTGTAATAAATCAGGAGACATTGCCGAGCCACCCGTAATTGCATACTTGACAGAACCGCCCACGCCATCACGAATCTTGGAATACACCAAGCGGTCAAAAAGCTTATGCTTAGTTGCCACAATCTTGCTGGGTCCTTCCTTAGTATCCAAAGCCCGCGAGTATTCAATAGCAACCTTTTCCGATGCTAAAAACAGTTTCCCTTTGAGCACAGAGCTATCTGCAGCCTTAGCCGCAGCAGAGTTGCGTACCTTTTCAAAAACGCGCGGCACACCCAGTATCAAATTCGGGCGGGCACGCTGGAACTCCATTGATAGCGTGGAAAAGTCCGACCAATGTGACTGAGTTGCGCCACCCATCGCAACGGCCAGAGAGACGGCACGCGATAAGACGTGCGCAAGTGGCAAGAAAGTAAGAACTCGCGAACCTGGCACCGCAATCCCGCCGATGGGATTCGTGAGCAATCCACGCGTTTGTGCCAACCAGTTCTTATGCGTTAATTCGCACCCCTTTGGCCGCCCTGTCGTCCCCGAGGTATAGACCAAAGAGGCCAAATCCTCAGAGGTAGTCGCAGCAATTCTGTTATCAATGACGGCTTGCTCGACACCTCGACCCTCAAACTTCAAGGTATCAATCGCAGCGGAATTAATCTCTAATACTCGGCGCAGCTTAGACGGGGAACCTTGCAATTGCGGGGTGCCGGAGGCATCGATAAGCAAATGCTCAACGAGTTCTGAATGCTCACGGGTTTCACTGATGCATAGCACTGCGCCCGAGTCTTCAATGATCCACTGCACCTGCGACAGCGACGACGAAGGATAAATAGGAACTGATACCGCACCCGCTGCCCAGATAGCGAAGTCAAGCAATGACCACTCATAACGAGTTGCAGAAATGAGCGCTACCCGGTCACCTTTTTCTACTCCACACGCCACGAGTCCTTTGGCAACCTCAAACACTTCTTCCACGAACTCTTGCGCGGTCACGTTGATCCACTCGAAGTTTTTAGGGCGAGTAAACAATACGCCGTGGGGGCGTGTCTGTGCCTGCGCCAAAAGATCCGCCAAGCAAGACTCATGTGTACCAATGTCAAACTGAGCGTCGGTAGAAGTTTCCTGCAGCGTCACTTAATAACATCCCTTTTCATCGCGAACACTAACCACCCCCAACGTACCTGCTGTGCCAAGCTTTGCACATCGTCGTTTAGTTTTAGTTCGCAACAAATGCCTGTCCCCGCTGTGGCAGAATAAAACAGGTGAGCTACCGCCAGCTATTAGAAGAACTCGCCGCCAGACACAACATCTCCGCCGGGTATTTTTCTCAGTCCGGCCCGTGGGTGGACGTTTCAGATTCCACCTTGTTGTACACGTTGCGCGCCCTCGGCGTTAACTTGAGCACGCAGCCAGATGAGCAGGAACTCACCACCGCGTTGTACATGGATTACCTGCAACGCTCATCGCGGCCGTTGCCACCCGCAGTCACCGCCACTGAAGGCACCGAAGCAGGGTTTGTAGTACACGTCCATGACGGCGCACCGGCACGCGTGTCCATTGAGCTGGAGGTTGGCACCTTTCGCGAGGTCTATCAAGACATCAATGACAATGGTCCTGTAGACGTCGATGGCCAACTCTGGGGTGAAGCCAGCTTTCACA
The DNA here is from genome assembly GCA_034091885.1 of Corynebacterium sp. Classification (GTDB taxonomy): domain Bacteria; phylum Actinomycetota; class Actinomycetes; order Mycobacteriales; family Mycobacteriaceae; genus Corynebacterium. Next base: position 100,384 of record JAXFXA010000001.1, on the reverse strand, counting down.
TCCCCGGAGACCTCCCCTTAGGTTTCCACACGATTCACTTAGAATCACCAGGCTTGTCCCATAACTACTCTTGCCCGCTGATTATCACCCCGGCGCGCTTGGACACTGCCGATGCCTACGTTGATAGCCCTCAGGCTGGAATTATGGCGCAATTGTATTCAGTGCGCTCTCAAAACTCCTGGGGAATGGGGGATTTTGGAGACCTTGCATACCTCGCTGAAATCGCGGCAAAGGAGACAGGAGCTCAATTTTTGCTCATCAATCCGCTGCATGCGGCAGAGCCTGCACCGCCCGTGGAAAATTCACCATATTTGCCCACCACCCGCCGATATATCAACCCGATTTATCTGCGTATTGAAGATATCCCCGAACTGCAGCTGCTTCCATCGCAGCTGCAAGAAGATGTCACAGAGTTGGCACAAGAATTCCAGGAGCGAAACTACTCGTCTGCAGAAATTGACCGTGATTCTATCTTCGCCGCAAAGCTGGCCGTATTGCGCGAGCTTTTTGCCCTCGAGCACACTCCGGACCGAATCGCAGCGTTTCATGCGTATACGCGCCGCGAGGGCAAAAGTCTCGTTGAGTTTGCACAGTGGTGTGCGCAGCGCGACGCACAATTGGACGCTGCCACTGGCCGCCATGCCCTATCAGATGACGACTCGGCCGACGTTACTTTTTACTCGTGGTTGCAGTTTTTGTGCGATGAGCAGCTCGCTGCCGCTCAGTCTCGTGCGAAAGCAGCCGGTATGTCCATAGGCATCATCACAGACTTAGCAGTGGGAATCCATCCCGGTGGTGCCGATTCCCAGATTCTGGCTGAATACTTAGCACCCATGGCATCAGTGGGCGCCCCGCCAGATGATTACAACCAACAAGGGCAAGATTGGTCCCAACCTCCATGGCACCCAGTGCGATTGGCGGAATCAGGATATAAGCCGTGGCGGGAGATGTTAGAAGCCGTTTTACGCAATTCTGGAGGAGTCCGAATTGACCACATTCTAGGGATGTTCCGCTTGTACTGGATTCCGCGGATGTCTGCGCCCACCACAGGCACATATGTGGCCTACGACTTCGAAGCCATGCTGGGCATCCTTGCGCTCATAGCTCAACGGGCTGGGGCAGTAGTTATCGGTGAAGACTTGGGAACTGTCGAGCCATGGATCCAAAACGTGTTGCAAGAAAAAGGTTTCTTAGGCACCTCGATTGTCTGGTTTGAACGCGATGCTGAGGGGCTTCCTGCGCAGCAAGCCGATTATCGTTCGCTGGCGCTTTCCTCGGTGGGAACTCATGATTTACCCCCAACTCTTGCATATTTACAAGGTGAACACATTACGTTGCGGGAACGGTTAGGTGTTCTCTCCCGCCCCGCTGCCGAAGAAGATGCCGATGATCTCGCATTTCAGGCACAAATCCTCAACGCCTTAGCCAATGCGGGTCTATTGCCGCAGCGTGACTTCTCCAATGACCGAACCCAACGTGGTAACTCCACTCAGCTGATGGCGGCGCTGCATGCGTTTATCGCTGGTACTCCCTCTGCCCTAACGTGTACCAATTTGGTGGACTTAGTAGGCGATGTCCGCGCACAAAACCAACCTGGTACCACCCACGATATCTATCCCAATTGGTGTATCCCTCTGTGCGATAGCGCAGGAAAGCCCGTACTTTTAGAGCAATTGCCTGACTTAGCATTGTTTAGGACAATTTCGGCAGCGTCTGCTCGCCCTCGAACTTAAAAGCGTTACCACCACCTGCGTGCACAGCCGGTTATGTGCACAGCGGGTTAAAGAAGAAGCCCCACCACTGCCGCGATAATGATAAGCAGCAGCATAATTCTCAAAGTGAGGCGGACGTGTGACTTGGGAAGAGCACGTGTGCGCCGCACCACGGGTGTTGGAGTGGGTTTTGCTCCACGTTCAGGATCCCACAATCCTTCCCGTGGGTCATAGGTCGGGTCGGTGTTAAAGGGCTGGATATCAGTAAAGCCAATGCGCTCCGGCTGTAAGTCGCCGTCTCGGCGTTCTGCGGGCTGTGAAGGCTTAGACATAATGTTTGTTATTTTAAACCACCAGCCATCTGCTGTGTTTAATCAGAGTTATTGTCCAGTTGTTTTTCCCACGCCGGCGGTACCAAACGCCGCGCTAAGAAATCAATGACATACATCAGCAGCCAAGCCAAGGCAGCCATCACAGGCACGCAGATCACAATAAGGGTCACAAGCTGGATCCACATTGGTGCGTCTACCAATGGCTGCATCACCGCATCGCCTAAGCGTACTAACCATTCCATGCCACCACAGTCTAGTCATTGCCGGTAAGATTTCTGGCCATGAGTGCTGTGACTTATCCACGCGTGCAGTCCCCTGCTGGGGTGATTATGGGAATTCGCGACAATGCGATCGATTATTTTCATTCCATTCCCTTTGTGGAGTTTGCCACTGATTTCGCGCCCAGCAAGCCATGTGTGGCCAAGCAAGAGCTTATCGATGCCACCAGCCCCCATCCCGAACTCATAGCCTTGTCCATCACGGCTCCTGCGACCGCGCACCCCGGCGCGGACTTGCCCGTCGTGGTCTATATTCACGGTGGCAGATATGAGGAAGGAACTCATGCAGACCCTGTATTTACCGGTGCAGGTTTAGCGCAAGAAAATATCATTGTGGTGCGCTTGGGTTATCGCACGAAACTTGCCGGTTTTGTTCCTTTCCCAGGCGATGCCCCCAACTACTACCGCGGAATCTCAGACTGTATGGTTGGTCTTGAGTGGGTGCAGCACAATATTGAAAGCTTTGGCGGCGATCCAACCAATGTCACATTAATGGGGCACTCTGCCGGTGCCACCACAGTTGCGTGGTTAACGAGGAAAGACCACTACCGTGGAGCCTTCCGGCAGGCAATTATCTTGTCGCCGTGCTTTCCGCGCGAAGGATTCTCAGCTCGACGGCGAACCCTGGAATCAGCTTTTGGCGGATCTCTTTCCCGTACGGCGTTAGAAAAGGCCTCCACACAGAAACTCTCGCGCACCTATGCACGGTTTCGCCGCCGCTACCCCACTGATATTGCTCTTGGACCTGCACCGCTAGAGCCTGCTGAAATGGCGGATATCCCCCTGCTAATCGCAGTGACTGACCAAGAACTCGCCGCGATACCGGCCGCGAAGACGTTGGACGCCCTACGCCCGAAATGGTTGCGCGAGTATCTGCTACACCGCTTGGCATTGAGAATCGGAGTCTTGGCAGAGTCTTACGATATTTGGCGATATTCCATCACCACGCAGCGCGTCGCCGGACAGCTGCTTAGTGATTCCCTCATCCGCCGATGGGCGGAATTAATCGCCCGCGCAGCAGTGGGAACTACCTGGGTCATTCAATGGGAAAAATCCACCGGTCCCGCGCTGCATTGCGAAGAACTCGCAAGTATCTTAGGCCACCATATACAACCTGCAGCGCAACCCATTGTAGATTTCATCCGCTTCGGTGCTACGGGTTGTAAACTTCCGCGCTATACCGCCAAATCTCACCCAGTAACCTGCGTTGACCTCGAATCCGGCCAACGCACTGTGCGATCTAACGTACTTTCTTATCTCTCCACCGTTTTTGGCACTGACTAGCGTGCAGCCTGCACGCTAAGCGCACTACGTAGTTCCGGATGCTGTAGTTCTTCTACCATCCAGGGGCTAAAGGCAAACCCAGTAGCTTCTACGCCTGCAATCAAATTATCCACGGCAACCCACTGCACTGAATCTACTTCCTCAGGGTTGGGATAAACACGTGCGTCAGCGGCAAGGCGCACCACAAATACGGGACAAATCTCGTGTTCTACAATGCCTGAAGAATCGACTGCCCTGTATGAAAAGTCGGGTAATACCTCGGAAATTGATTCCAATGCGGATTCTGCTAATCCCAATTCAAAGGCTCCCCGCCGCACCACTGCCTGCCGCGGTTCCTCCCCAGGGCCAGGATGTCCGCAATAGGAGTTGGTCCACACCCCCGGCCACGTCTTTTTGCCCAAAGCGCGCCGGGAAACAAGGACCTTACCGTCACGAATAACCCACGCCGAAAAAGCAAAATGCAAGGGTGTGTGTGCCGAGTGAATTTCGGACTTATCCATAGTGCCAGCTGGCAACCCGTCTGGCCCTGCTAGGACTACCAGCTCACGCGTCATACGTTTAAGTTGCCTTCCCACACAACATTTCCGATGGTAAGACGGGCCTTCCACAAACTCGACGTGGATGTATTAAACCGATATTGCAGATTAGTCGCAGCACCCGCCCCCAAAGGTAAATCCAAGCCCGGGGCTAGTAGGTCTGTATTGGTATCAGCATCATAAGGCAGCTGCTCAACTGTGGTATATCCGCCCATGCCGTCTGCGATTTCTAATTTAGGCTCCCCCACTGCTTCTGGCGGCAGCGGCACATCGTTGTCATTGCGAATGAGGAAAGTCACCACGGTTCCTTGCCAGGAATCTGGATAAACACCTTGCATGTGCCACGTTACGTTGAGACCTTCGTCTTTAACCGCCTCATTGAGCTTTGTTGTAACAGTCTTTACAGGCACATCTTGTGTCTGGAAGTCAGGCTGTTGTGAGGTTGAAACTGTCACGTCACCTTCTGGGCTCAGCGCCGTTTCTTCCGGCTGCAAATTGGAACAACCACCCAGCACGAGCGCCCCGGCGATTACGCCAGTTAGAGCCCAGCGTGAACTAATCACAGTTTCTTACTCCTTATTTTCTTCGCAATGAGATGCGGGGCTCACACTCACTTGCTGTGAAGCTCGCGCATAACCGTTTAGCATTCGCGTTTTCCTCGCGTTGCACTATCCTGCCATTGTATAGGTTGATAAGGCAGCAAAGTGAACTTGGCTGTGCCATTTCCTACTGCTTTTCATTCTCCACTCCCCATTTTTGTATGTTCAATCCCATCAGCAAGGTTTAGCCTGTGAAATCTCTTGGCCGCATTCTGCGCACCGGCAAGGCACTATGGCCTTTCTACGTCGGCGTTATCATCACTTCTGCTGTAAGCGCCGTTTTAGCGCTAGTGGTTCCTTTTATTGTCAGGGAAGCAACTGACACCATTGTCGTTGCTATCAACGGAGACCAGGCCACAACCGCTGCATTGCGCACGGTCTTATTGCTAGCGATTGTGCTTTTGCTTGCCGATGCCACCGGGACCATCGTCAGCAATATCGGCGGCTACATCGGCGATGTCATGGTCTCCCGTTTGCGCCAGATCCTTTCAACCCGCTACTTTGCCAAGCTGCTGTCGCTGCCGCAGGGATTTTATGACTCTCAAGTATCCGGAACGATCATTGCACGTCTCGATCGCTCCATTATGTTTGTGACGCAGTTCTTGCAGTCATTCGCCAATAATTTCTTTACGATGATCATCCAGGTCATCGCCATTCTGGTCATCACCGCATTTTATTACTGGCCTCTGGCTATCTTGCTGGCCTTATTGTTCCCCATTTATATGTGGCTCACCACGCTTACCTCCAAGCGATGGTTGAAGTGGGAAAAGACCAAAAATGAACACATTGATATTGCTAATGGCCGGTTTGCTGAAGTAATCGGACAATTGAAAGTAACAAAGTCCTTTGTTGCTGAAGTCCGCGAATTGGCAAGCTTCTCGCGTCATTACCATGAATTCGTAGATGTCACTCGCCCACAATCGCGGTGGTGGCACTCCATGGATACGCTGCGCGGTCTTGCGATGGCGTTGATTTTCTTTGGCATTTACGCGGTTATTTTCTGGCGCACGCTAGAAGGACACTTTTCAATCGGTGACATGGTCATGCTCATCCAGATGGTGACTATGGCTAAGCAGCCTGTGTTTATGATGAGCTGGGTCGTCGATACTGCCCAGCGCGCAATTGGCGGTTCGAAAGAATACTTCTCCGTGTTGGAAGAAGAAGTTGAACCCTCGGTCAATAAGTCACTGGTTGCTGCAACTACTAGCGCGAAGGAGCCAAAGTTAGACCTAACCCCAGCTGCGCCGCTGCCGCTTCCTCAAGATTCGGAAACTCCTATCTTCGCCTTTGATGGTGTTTCCTTTGCTTACGAGGAAAATAAGCCAGTGATTGAAGACATAAGTTTCTTCGCTCGCCGGGGTGAAAAGGTGGCATTGGTAGGTGAATCCGGCGGTGGTAAATCTACCTTGGTCAACTTGCTTCTCGGGCTGTATCAACCAAATAGTGGCACTATGACTGTCCTCGGAAACGATGTCACGAAGGTCTCAGCTGAGCGCCTGCGTGCAAGCGTTGGCGTGGTATTCCAAGAGCCGTTTTTGTTCTCGGGAACAATTCGGGAAAACATTGCCTATGGGAAACCGGGGGCATCGGAAAGCGAAATCGTTGAGGTCGCACGGAAAGCCAATGCTCACGATTTTATCTCGGCATTTCCTAATGGCTATGACACGGTCATTGGCGAGCGCGGACTTAAACTTTCCGGAGGACAAAAACAGCGAGTCGCTGTTGCTCGCGCAATTCTAAAAGACGCACCAATTTTGGTGCTCGATGAAGCAACCTCCGCCTTAGACACTAAATCCGAGCGCGCCGTCCAAGCTGGCTTGGACGAGCTGATGAAAAACCGCACCACGTTAATCATCGCGCACCGACTCTCCACCATCGCCGGAGTGGACACCATTGTGACCTTAGACGAAGGCAAGGTAGAAGAAATTGGTTCGCCTGCGCAGCTTGCGCAATCGGGCGGCATTTACGCACAGCTTTTAAAGCTAACTGCTTCCTCATCCGCGGCGGATCGCGCCCGCTTGAAGAAGTACGGTTTTTCTGTTGAGACCGATAAAGACAGCGAGGATGAATTGGTCGAGGATTAGCTGCATATAAGTCAGTCACTAGTGCGGGGAGATGATTACAATTCAGTTCATGAAATTTCCTAATGAATCTGAATTAAGAGCCCGTCATACCCGCAAATGGACAGAATACGATGACGACGTCTTGCCCCTCTACGTCGCAGAATCTGACTTTTGCACCGCACCGACGGTAAAGAAAACCATCCAAGACTTCGTTGAACGTGAATGCTTTGGTTACAGCCCAGCCGTGCACGCCAGCACTTTGCCTACTGACGTTGCTCAGTTCCAAGCCACCCGTTATGGCTGGAAAGTAGACCCTGAAAAGGTTTTTTGGATTAGTGACGTCGTTCGCGGAATGCTTTTAGGTATTGAGCATTTCACCCGCCCAGGCTCTCCTGTTATCTGCCCGCTTCCTGCGTACCCACCATTTTTAGAACTGCCGATAGCTGCTGGCCGCGAGCGCATCGATATCCTTGCTAGCCCCGTCAACGGTGTACGCGCCCCAGGCCAACCGGGAGAACTGGACTTAGATGCAATCGAAAAAGCCTTCGCCGCTGGTGCCGGATCCATTATGTTGGCTAACCCCTTCAACCCGCTGGGATACGTCTTTAAAGAAGACTTCTTGACTAAATTAGTAGAACTCGCGGATAAATACGATGCGCGGATCCTTTCTGATGAAATCCACGCGCCTTTGGTTTATGACGGTACGCATATTCCCGTTGCAAGTCTTTCTGAGACAGCTGCACGGGTGACCATCACCGTCACCGCAACATCAAAGGCTTGGAACTTCGCCGGTCTTAAATGCGCTCAAATTATATTTAGCAACGACGACGATGCCGCTACATGGAAGCGCATTGAAAACGTAAGGAAAGATGGTGTGGGCACGCTGGGAATCGTGGCAGCGGAAGCTGCCTATCGCGACGGCGGCGAATTTTTGGATGAGGAAGTTGCTTACCTGCGGGAAACCCGCGACTGGATCGTAAAAGAGCTTCCGGCCCGTATCCCTGGGCTTAAAACGGCGCATCCCGACGCAACTTACTTGCTGTGGCTGGATTTCCGTGACACTGCCATTGGGCACCTAGAGCGTCCCGCTGCCTGGCTGGTTGAGCATGCCCGGGTGGCCCTCAACGAGGGCGCTACCTTTGGTGATATTGGAAAAGGCCAAGCGCGTCTCAACTTTGCCACGTCACGCGAAATCTTAGAAGAGGCCATCAACCGCATTGCCTCTGCGATTGCCGCAGTTTAGGCGTACCTTGGGTGCTACTGCTTAATTTGCTCAAGGTAGCCCAAGGTATAAGGAACGCCGATGTCTTCAACACCACTGTCATTGCTGGATTTCTGCTCGGTGTATGAAGGTGAATCCGCCAGCACTGCTATCGCGCGTTCTGTTCGTCTAGCCCAAGAAGCAGAGAGGTTAGGATTCTTTCGGATCTGGTACACCGAGCACCACAATATGCCGTCGATTGCATCCTCGTCACCAGCGGTGATGATTGCCCATATTGGAGCGCACACGACCTCAATCCGCTTAGGCGCAGGTGGCGTGATGCTGCCTAACCACGCGCCTTATGTGGTGGCAGAGCAGTTTGGCGCCTTGGCTGAGATGTATCCTGACCGCATTGATTTGGGGTTGGGGCGTGCACCAGGCACCGACGCACATACCTTGGGTAGGGCCTTGCGCCGCGATGAGCTCGGGGCCGAACGTTTTCCAGAAGACGTTAAAGAACTCGCTGCCTTTTTGAGCGAAGTCTCCCCTATCCCCGGCGTGACGGCTTTTCCAGGAGCAGGAACGCAGGTGCCATTGTATATTTTGGGTTCGTCTCTTTTTGGGGCATCATTAGCCGCGAAACTGGGGTTACCCTATGCTTTTGCCTCGCATTTTGCGCCGGAGTTACTTGACCAGGCAACGAGTTATTATCGGGAGCATTTCCAACCTTCTGCACAACTTGCCCAACCTTATGTCATCGCCGGTGTCAATGTTTTAGCACATAACACCACCGAAGAAGCCACGGCGGCTTTTGAAAAGGTGACCTTTGAACGCGTGCGGCGTTTTGCCGGCCGGAAGCAGAAGCTTAGCGATGCCCAAATCGAGCAGATTGTTCACTCCCCGCACGGACGGCGCATCATCGATATGCTGCAATATTCTGCCGTAGGCACTACTGCTGAGGTGGCAGATTATTTGACAGATTTTCAAGAAAAATCGCACGCCGACGAACTCATGGTCTCTCTTTTGGGCACCTCCGATGCCGATACTTTCCGCGGACTAGAGCTTGTTTCAACTTATATTAATAAGTAAGCTCCTCATCTGTATGGTTTTACCCAACCCTTCCTGACCTTTTCCAACATCCAGCACTAAAGGAAAGACTTCACCCGCCTGTACGGCACCCCACTTGGCCTATAAGTATCTACATTTATCAAGTTGCCACATCTAGTAAATCCCCAGTATTGACAGGCAATTAACAGCAGAATGGTGGCAAATCGCCTGCACAAACACATTTTGCCGTCACGTCACCTTAAAACTGACGCTAATTAATAGCCTCTAGTTGTCCATAGGCCGATCACGTGAGAAATCTTTTATTGCAAACCGGTTGCATGATATGTTCATATACCCTAAAATCCTGAAGGTTAATATAGGACGAATGTGAAAGTACATAGAGGATCTCTCCCACCATGACCGGAAAACGCGAGCCACAGCGGCACGTCAAAATTGGCGAGTATATCAAGGCAAAAATCATGATGGGCGAGCTTGAGCCCGGTGATTTTTTGCCTTCAGAAGCAGAGCTGTGTGAACAATTCCAAACTTCTCGCGGACCAGTGCGTCAAGCCCTAGCGACACTGCGCACCCAGGGAATGATTTCTTCGGGCCGTGGCCGCCGCTCTGTGGTTCTCCCACGACAGATGACCGGTACCTTTGACACTTTCATTTCCAATCACGCATGGCTGACTCGAAATGGCTGGGAAGTTTCCTCGAAGACCTTGTGGATGGCTAGGTGTCCCGCACCGGCGAATGCTGCCGCAGCGCTCAAAATTGCTGAAGGCGACCCTATCGTTTATATTCACCGCATTCGTATGGCTAATGGTGTCCCTATTGTCAATGAGCGCAGCTACTTTCCACTGGAAATTGGCCGTCACGTTTTACTCATGGATCCTGATAAAGAATCCCTGCACTCACACTTGCGCGAGGAAGGGATAGGTTTTGACCACTGCCATCAGGAAATCTCCGCACAATTAGCTGACGAGACCGATATTGAGCACTTAGGCCTCAATGACAACTCCATTGTCATGGTTTCAAAGATCACCATCGCCAATCACAACGGTGAGACTTTAGAGTACTCCGAGCAACACCACGTCATGGACGGGTTGTCAATTTCTTTCAACGTTATTAACGGTGAGCCTTCATCTGTACAAATTGGTGCGCGTGGTTCAGACCGCTACGACAAGTAGTGGACTATCCTACCCATATGCACCACAGGCGTCTTTGCGCTGCAGCAGCACTTTCTTCCCTCGTACTAGGTGTGACCGCGTGTTCAGCCGGTCACACCGCTGTGGTGAAAGTAACTGACTCCCCAGGTCTCACCCTGGCTTCTACCTCTCCCGCGGGTTCTTTGGATTTCACCACCACGGGCGGAGCCGCTATTCCCGCGGCACTCATGGACAACGTGTATGAAACTTTGGTGACAGTTGATCCTGATTCCGGTGAGCTCATCCCACGGCTCGCACGCGAATGGTCGACGGATAGTACGGGAAAAATCTACACTTTTAACCTGCAGCCTGGCGTTACTTTTAGCAACGGCGACACTTTTGATGCGCACACTGCCGCTTTTTCAATTGAGTATGCACGGGATTCATGGACAAATGGCATCGCCAAGCAATTAGCTGTTGTAGAGTCTGCGCGCGCGGTTGATGATCTCACTGTGGAAGTTCGTCTGGCAGCTCCATCGCAAAGCTGGTTGTGGGCTATGACCACTGCAGTGGGAGCAATGATGACTCCCTCTGCGATAGCAGACCTGGCCACGCACCCAGTGGGCACTGGCCCCTTTGTGGTCAGCGACTTTAGCCCTGCGGAATTTATCTCTTTGACACCCAACCCACATTATTGGGCCGCACCCGCAGCGCAACCGGTGACCATTCAGTATTTCCCCGATGCCATTTCTTCTCTCAATGCTTTGCAGGCGGGAAGTGTGGATTCTGTCTGGGCTGTGCAAGCTCCTGAGCTTTTATCCACCTTGCCACAGCAGTTTTCCCAAGAAATTGGAACTACCAACGGTGAGGTGCTGCTCAGCATGAATAATTCCTCGCCTCTGTTTTCTGATGTGCGGGTTCGCCAAGCAGTAGCCTTCGGGGTCGACCGCGAGGCACTCAACCAGGTGATGTGGGATGGTTTAGGCCGAGACACCGGCGGTGCGCCCTACGCGCCAACGGACCCGTGGTTTAAAGACACCAACTACTATCCGTACGATGTAAACAAAGCCAAGCAATTGCTTGCCGATGCCAACATGCTCGGCGCCCGCTTAACACTTACTACCCCTACCATTCCCTACGCACAGACGGCAGCAGAACTACTGTACTCGCAGCTGCGTGAAATAGGGTTCGATGTGCACCTAGAATCAGCAGAGTTTCCTGCCGTGTGGTTAAGCCAGGTCATGGGCGCACAAGATTATGACATGAGTTTGATTGCTCACGTTGAACCCCGCGATATTCCCCAGCTTTTTGGAAATCCTCATTATTATCTGCGCTACGATTCACCTCGCACTCGGCAATTATTGGCAGCGGCAGATGCTGCCGCCACAGAAGAGGAGTTTACTGCCACGATGTCCGCAGCTGTCGATGACATCATGGCTAACGCAGGCGCCCTGACCTTAATGAATATGCCCAATATCGTGGTTACCCGGCCAGGAGTAGTGGGATTGGAGCCTACCATGGTCACAGACGCTATTGCTCTGCGAGGAATACGGGACGTTGATGCCAATGTTTAAAGCTATCTTCCGTTTCCTAGTGACATTAGGGGCGGCTTCCATCGTGATCTTTGTTGCCATGCGGGCTGTTCCCGGTAATCCTGCTCGCGTCATGTTGGGTGTCAATGCCACCGATGCAGCCGTGGCGGAACTAAGCACCCAACTCGGCTTGGACCGACCTTTGCTGACCCAATATGGCAGCTGGACGGGTGATCTTTTGCGCGGTGATCTAGGGATCTCCCTCGTATCCAAAACTAATATCACCGCAGTAGTACTCGACCGAGCACAAGTATCTTTGCTGTTGGTGGGAACTGCGCTGGTGGCGGCTTTGGCAGTGGCCATTCCTCTCGGGATTATCAGTGCGCGCAGAAAACGCACGGTTGGTCTTGATATCGCTGTTCAACTGGGCATTGCGGTCCCAAGTTTCCTCATGGGTATGCTGCTCATCGCGTTTGTTGCCCTGCGGTTAGACTGGTTTCCTGCCAACGGGTGGGTTCCGCCGAATGCAGGATTTGGGCGTTTTCTTTCTCATCTGGTTTTACCCGTCATTTCTTTAGCTGCGGTGCAAGCTGCCATGCTTACTCGATATGTGCGCACAGCCATCATTGATGTTATAGACAAAGACTTCATGCGCACTGCTCGCGCAATTGGTGCTTCTCCAGCACAAGCCATGTGGCGCCACGGATTACGCAACGCAGCTCTGCCCGTGTTGACTGTTATGGGTGTACAGCTGACCACATTGGTAGTCGGAGCTGTAGTTATTGAATCAGTTTTTGTTATTCCCGGACTGGGAACATACCTTCTCAAAGCCGTCTCCGCCCGCGATGTGACAACAGTGCAAAGTATCATTATGCTGCTGGTCGCATTTACCTTGACCATTAATTTCCTAGTGGAGATGGCTTACCGCCTTATCGATCCGCGGCTGGGAGTCCACCGATGAGAAAGCACTTATCTATCGAAGGGACAATCGGTGTAACCATCATTGGGTTTGTGTCCGCAATAGCACTGATCTCCCTGTTATGGACGCCCCATGATCCGGTGGCGGCAGATGTATCTGCACGTTTGCAAGGCTATTCCCCTATACATGTGCTGGGCACTGATCGCTTCGGCCGTGATGTCCTCTCACGGTTGATGGTTGGCGCGCAGGTCACGCTATTTGTGGGAGTCATCGCAGTCGGAATCGCAGCCTTATGTGGCATTCCCCTTGGCGTTGCCGCAGGTATGCGCCGTGGAAGCTTTCTTGACGCCATTATTGTGCGCACAACCGACGTCATATTGGCGTTTCCCGCCCTATTACTCGCTATTATTGCCGGCGCTATCTGGGGCCCGTCAACGCTTAGCGCTATGTCTGCCATCGGTATAGCTGGCATTCCTTCCTTCGCCCGCGTTGCGCGCGCCGGGACGTTACAAGTTATCACGCAGGACTATATTCAGGCCGCAAAGATTTCACGAGTAAGCGCCGTCGGTATTGCACGTCGCCATATTCTTCCCAATATCTCGGGTCTATTGATTGTCCAAGCGACGGTGTACTTTGCGCTCGCGGTATTGGCAGAGGCTGCTTTAAGTTATCTCGGCTTGGGAACAGCTCCCCCCGCCCCGTCCTGGGGGCGGATGCTTCACGATGCCCAAACCATGCTGGCCATTAACCCGTGGCTCACCGTCTGGCCAGGTATAGCCATCGCGATGACGGTCTTAGGGTTTAACCTCTTAGGCGACAGCTTGCGCGATAGTCTCGATCCCCGACTGCGAGGAGTCAAATGATGCCTTTGCTGAGCGTACAAAATCTCACGGTCACCACGGGTGCGACAACATTGGTCCACGATGTCACTTTTGACCTTGAGCCCGGGGAGCGGTTGGGCGTCATTGGTGAATCAGGCTCAGGTAAATCCCTCACTGCTTTGTCCATAATGGGCTTATTACCTGACTCAGTACAGGCAAAAGGTGATATTTCTTTCCGCGATCAGCAGTTACTTGGCCTTGCTGACTCCCGCTTCCGTAAATTACGTGGCAAATCCATTGCCATGGTGTTTCAAGAGCCAATGAGTGCGCTCGATCCGCTCATGCGAGTGGAAAAACAATTACGCTTTGCCCTCGGTCATAAGGACACCGCCGCCGCACTCGCAGAAGTTGGATTAAGCCCCCAACATGGCCGTCGCTTTCCTCATGAACTCTCCGGCGGTCAACGTCAGCGTGTCATGATTGCCATGGCGTTAGCCGGACAACCAGATATTTTGCTTTGCGATGAACCCACCACCGCCTTAGATGCTACGACACAAAATGGGATTCTCGAGCTCATCGAAAAGCTAGTTGCACAGCGCAACCTGACGCTTGTCTTTATCAGCCATGACCTTGCTGTGGTCAGTCGAATGTGCACGCACGTTGTTGTTATGGAAAAAGGAGTTGTTGTTGAGCGTGGTGTATTGGCCACACCACAACACCCCTATACTCAGCGCTTGGTGGCAGCCGCCCGTCCAAAACCTCCACTACCGGCGCCGAACACCGGCGATCCTATTGTCATTGTGGACCATGTGTCCAAGAGTTTCGGCACTGTCACAGCACTCGATGACGTCAACTTGCACGTGCGGCGCGGTGCCAGGCTGGGAATCGTGGGATCCTCTGGCTCGGGAAAATCTACGTTGCTCTCGCTGATAGCGGGACTAACCACTCCCACCACCGGCAGCTTGGAAGTCAACGGGCGAGTCCATATGGTGTTTCAAGACCCCCTAGGCTCGCTCAACCCGCGCATGAGAATTCGCGATATCATCGCTGAGGCAATTCCTGCAGGTGATGTGGACGCGCAGGTTGCCGAAGTTTTAACTGAAGTTGGTCTTGACCCCTCCCACGCGCAACGGTATCCGCACGAGTTTTCCGGAGGTCAACGCCAACGTATCTCTATTGCACGCGCAGTTGTGAGCCGACCGGATATTATTCTGGCCGATGAAGCTGTCTCTGCACTCGATGTATCTGTCCGCGCCCAAGTCCTCGACCTTTTCCAGCGTATCGTTGCCGAGCACAATCTCACGTTAATTTTTGTCTCTCACGACCTCAACGTCATCCGGCACTTGTGCTCAGAAGTTGCAGTTATTACAGACGGAAAAATAGTTGAATGCGGCACCGTCCATGAGGTGTGGACTAATCCAACCCACCCTTATACCCGCACGCTACTCAACGCAATTGTTGAGCAATAGCTGTGGATCGAGGACATGTTCTTCTGCTTGCTCAAAGCAGGCTTCATACAGCGCCAATGCATCATTAGGAACTGGATTCATAAACAATCATTCTAGTCTAAATTCCCACAAATTATTGTCCTGCCTCTTGCCCTAATCTTTACCCTAATCTTTACTCTGTCTCAAGGCCGAGCGCGCAGCTTTTACTTGCGCCGATGGATGGGCATCTTCGGTGGCCAAGCGTTCAAAAGCCAGGGCTGCCAGTGCAGCTGCTTGGTCGCCCAAGATAGAGTCATCAAACCGAGCCAATGGCGAGTGGTTCCACTGACGTTGGTTTTCTGGAATCTCTGGATCCACTGTGCCTAGCCACATGAAAGTACCTGGTATCTGCGCAAGCACAGCACCGAAATCTTCCGATGCCATCATGGGAGCTTCAAAGGGCTGCACTTTGTCCGCACCGAACATGCCGGACCACACCGAAGCTGCGAATTGATTTTCCCGCGGATTCGTTTTCGTGGTGGGATAGAGAACTTCAAATTCCACATCCACCGAACACCGGTGCGCCGCCGCTACATTGGTTGCTACCTCACCAATCATTTGGCGCACTTCCAGGATTTTTTCATCGCGAAGCACGCGAACTGTAGCTCCCATCTTGGCTTTATCAGGGATGACATTGAACGCACCGTCTCCGGCGCGCAAATTGGTAACTGTCACTACGATGGGCTCTAAAGCATCAAAACGCCTGGTGATTGCAACTTGCAGGGACGTAATAATCTCTGCCAAACACGCCACGGGGTCAATCGCGTCATGAGGACGCGAACCATGACCACCTTTGCCATAGACCGTAATGGCAAGGTTCGAAGAACTAGCCATCATCGGACCTGCCACATAGTGGAATGTCCCTTTATCCTGCGGACCAACGTGGATACCATAGGCGGCAATGGGTCGACGACCAGCGGCGTCCAAAACGCCCTCTTCGATCATGGGTTGTGCGCCGCCGGGGCCTTCTTCTCCTGGTTGAAACATAAAAATGATGTCGCCGTGGAGTTCATCTTTGTATTCGCACAAAATTCGTGCTGCGCCTACTAGTCCTGCGGTATGCAGGTCATGTCCACACGAGTGCATGGCACCGTTCGTTGAGGCAAAAAGATCTCCGGTGCGTTCCTTGACAGCCAGTGCGTCCATATCCCCACGCAATAACACTGATACTGGGTGCTCACCCCGTTTTCCGCCGCGCAAGACTGCAACCACGGAAGACAGATCCTGCCCGGTTGTGATTTCTAAGGGCAACCCCTCCAAAGCCGCGAGTACCGCTTGTTGCGTTTTGGGCAGGTGCAGCCCCACTTCCGGTTCCCTGTGCAAATCTCGGCGTAGTGATTGTAAGTCACCGAGCATCTGGGCACCTTTGTCACGGAAAAGCTGTACAACGGGCACGCCCGCAATCTCAGCACCCATTACTGGCAGAGGAGGCAGCGCCTGCCCTTTGCGTGGCGGGAGTACCTTTTTAAGTTGGCCTGGAAGTCCGCGGCGTGAGGATTCTAAGGGATGAGGGGTGGTCATGACATTTCATTCTACAAACCATCTAAGATGTATCATTGACACATTCCCTCTCGATTTTTGGATGATTATGAAACGTAGCCTTCTAGCGCTTTCGGTTATTACCTTGCTCGGCGCCAGCCCCGCGCATGCCCAGTCTTCACTGTCA
Organism: Corynebacterium sp.; assembly: GCA_034091885.1. GTDB lineage: Bacteria > Actinomycetota > Actinomycetes > Mycobacteriales > Mycobacteriaceae > Corynebacterium. The sequence continues at coordinate 83,759 of JAXFXA010000001.1, read as the reverse complement.
TCGGCAGCGGACTTATCCTCTGGATTAGGCCAGTCCCTATCTTCTGGCAGCCTTTCATCTGTGACCAGCAGTGCATTAAGCAGCGAGGAAATGAACGCCAATGACGCATTAAAGCGGTTGCATGAGGAGTGGAGCTACAACGAGCCGTCATCTCGCGCTGGTCTACGCGCCATGATGAGTTCTTTGGCTATGACTGAAAGCTCCAGCATGATTGATGGCGTCATCGACAAGCTGTGGGTACGCACAAACCCAGGGTGGCCCAAGCCTATCGATGGATCCATCACCCAAGCCGAAGTCGTTGAGGTAGTGCCTTCTAGATACGACGACGTCGAGCGCTGGATGGTGGCTTCTCCCGCCAACGGGCGCATCATTCCTGTTGATGTCTATTCCCCTGGCACCAGCACACAACCGCGACCCGTGGTCTATATGTATGAAGGCGTCGATGGCCCCAATCCATCGGCATGGTTGCAAAACGGCAAGGCCAAAGAGCTCTTCTACGATGAAGATGTCTACGTAGTAATGGTTGGCGAGGACTACGCGCACTTTTATGCCGATTGGGTCAACGATGACCCTGCCCTAGGCCGCAACAAGATGGATACCTTCAGGACCGTAGAGCTTCCTTCCATCATCGAGTCGCGGCTAAACACCAATGGAAAGCGCGCAGCCATGGGCTTGTCGATGGGCGCCTCCGGCGCCATCATGACCGCCAACCGCCATCCTGGTTTTTATAATGGCGTGGTCGCCATTTCCGGTTGCTATTCCACCTTGGATGAAATTGGCCGCCAGACTGCGTCCCTCACCGTTGGTTCGCGCGGTGGCGATGTTGAAAACATGTGGGGACCATTCGGTTCAGAAGAATGGGTTCGCAATGACGTTATTGCAAACCCTGAAGGTTTGCGCGGCACCACCCTCTACTTCGGTGCAGCCAGCGGCGCCATCGATGACGGCATCGGCCGCCTGACGTATAAGAAGGGCACCGTCCTTGACCAGTCCAACGGTTCTTTGCTTGAAGTAGGCGCACGCGAGTGCACAGAAAATATGGAAGCATCGTTGAAGGCAGCAAATATCCCTGCTACCTTTGAGTACCACGAAACAGGTGCCCACGCCTGGTCGACGTTCCTTAAATTCGCAGAACCAGGCTGGGAAACAATTAAACCGGCACTGTTTTAAAACAGTGTTAAGTCAGTACCGGCCTCATCCCCAGCGCCGAGTGGCAATTGCCGCTCGGCGCTGCATCGTCAAGCTTTAGGCATCATCCGTAGACAAAGCTGCAACGAATGCTTCCTGCGGCACTGATACAGAACCAATGGACTTCATACGCTTTTTACCAGCTTTTTGCTTCTCCAAAAGCTTGCGCTTACGGGAAATATCGCCGCCATAGCATTTAGCCAAAACATCCTTGCGCATAGCGCGGATATTCTCGCGAGAGATAACCTTGGTGCCAATTGCAGCCTGCACCGGCACCTCGAACTGCTGGCGTGGAATAAGCTCTTTGAGCTTCTTCGTCATCTTATTGCCATATGTATTGGCATGATCCCGGTGAACGATGGCTGAGAAGGCATCGACAGGATCACCCTGCAGCAAAATATCTACCTTGACCAAGTCAGCAAGCTGCTCGCCTGCTTCCTCATAGTTCAGCGAAGCATAGCCCTTAGTCCGCGACTTCAACATGTCAAAGAAGTCAAAGATAATCTCACCCAACGGCATGATGTAGCGCAATTCCACGCGATCTTCCGAAAGGTAATCCATTCCCTTCATCTGTCCACGTTTGGACTGGCACAGTTCCATTGTTGGACCCACAAAAGTCTCAGGCACGATAATGGTCATATTCACAATTGGCTCATAGACTTCTGGAACCTTGCCCGATGGCCAGTCCGCAGGATTGTGAACCAATTTTTCCGAACCGTCTTCAGAAATAACTCGGTAGGTCACCGAAGGTGCCGTCGAAATCAAATCCAAATCAAATTCACGTTGCAAACGGTCACGCGTGATCTCCATGTGCAAAAGACCCAAGAAACCACAGCGGAAACCAAAGCCCAACGCTACGGAAGTCTCTGGTTCATAAGTCAACGAGGCATCATTGAGCTGAAGCTTTTCCAAGGCATCCCGCAAGTCGGGGAAGTCAGCCTGTGAAATGGGAAACAGACCCGAATACACCATGGGTTTAGGATCTTCATATCCCTTCAGCGGGGACTGGGCACCCTTGTTGGCCCACGTGATGGTGTCACCCACTTTGGTCTCACGTACATCCTTAACGCCGGTAATGAGATAGCCCACCTCACCGGGGCCTAACCCCTTCACTGGCTTCGGAGTTGGCGAAACAATACCGATCTCCAAAATCTCATAATCAGCGCCAGTATTCATCAAGTGAACCTTCTGGCGCGGCAACAATTTGCCGTCAACCATACGGATGTAAGTCACCACACCGCGGTAAGTGTCATACACCGAGTCAAAAATCATTGCGCGGGCAGGCGCATCTTCCGGAAATTCGCTGGTGGGTGCAGGAACCAACTCACACACCTTATCCAGCAACTCGGCTACGCCCTCACCCGTTTTACCGGAAACACGCAACACTTCTTCTGGCTCACAGCCGATAATGTTGGCGATTTCCAAAGCATATTTATCTGGATCTGCCGCGGGCAAGTCAATCTTGTTCAACACTGGAACAATTTCCAGATCATTTTCCATCGCCATGTACAAGTTGGCCAAGGTTTGGGCTTCGATGCCTTGGGCGGCATCGACAAGCAAAATTGCTCCCTCACATGCCTCCAAGGCCCGCGACACTTCATAAGCAAAGTCGACGTGACCCGGCGTATCAATCATCTGCAAAACCAGCTGTTCACCGGCAGCAGTGGTCCACGGCAAACGCACATTCTGCGCCTTAATAGTAATGCCGCGTTCACGCTCAATATCCATATTATCCAGATACTGATCACGCATATCGCGGGCATCTACCACCTTAGACAACTGCAAAATACGGTCAGCCAACGTGGACTTACCGTGATCAATGTGCGCAATAATGCAAAAGTTACGGATCTTAGACGGATCCGTAAACGTTGTGGCAGCGAAATTAGCAGACAAAAAGATTCCTTTTCAACCAACACGATAACGTGTAAAAACTTCCCTTAACCATACCCATAAATGCAGTTATGATGAAAGACATGAAAAAGCTGGCCGAGTTTTTAGGAATAGGCAACAATGACCCACTCGACGTGGGTCTAGCTCGCCTTAATGCTCGGCTAGGAATGCACGGCGCCAATCTGCCGCGCGAAGCCCGCAAAGCTGCACAAATTCGCGTAGAAAGAACCGAACGACGAGCCCGCTCCATCTTCTTCGCACCAGACATGGACGGTGCCGCCGACTCCGGCGAGGTCGTGTGGGTCTGGGCGCCTACCGATGGCACCAACGCTCCCCCCAGTGAGCGAGCCATTTTAGTTGTTGGCCGTACCCGCACCACCGTTTTAGGCCTACTTATCTCCCCCAACCCAGTTCACGCCGACGAAGACACATGGCTAGAAATTGGTTCTGGTGAATGGGACGAATCAGGACGCCAATGCTGGATCCGGCTCGACCGCGTCTTAGAAGTATCTGAGGAACAAGTCCGCCGCCAAGGCATTTTGTTTCCCCCTCGCCGATTTGAACGCATTGCCAACAACTTGCGCTCCACATACCACTGGGGTTAATTTGTTCAACCACTTAGGTCATTGCTATGGTGGTCAGGTTACTTATGTGCACCTAAATGGCGGACAGGACCTTGGGTTCGCCAGCAGATAAGTTAGCCCAAATCATTTTTTTCGATTACTAAGAGGTAATTTTCACATGGCAAACATTAAGTCTAAGAAGAAGCGCATTCTCACCAACGAGAAGGCTCGCCTGCGTAACAAGTCCGTACGTTCTGCTGTACGCACCGAAATCCGCAAGTTCCGTGAGCTCGTAGAAGCCGGAGACAAGGCTGGTGCAGAAGCACAGCTGCGCAAGGCTTCCCGTGCTTTGGACAAGTCCGTTTCCAAGGGCGTTTTCCACCGCAACAACGCGGCTAACAAGAAGTCCGGTATGGCTTCTGCTTTCAACAAGATGGCCTAGTTTTTAGACTCTTGTTTTTCATTGAAGCGCTTCCTGTTTTCAGGAGGCGCTTTTGTGGCAGATAGGGACCAAACGTGAAACCATTAGTGAAGTGGGCCGGTGGAAAACGCCAGCTCCTGCCAGAAATTCACAGCCGAATACCAAAATACTCCACCTATTATGAGCCCTTCCTCGGCGGCGGTGCCGTTTTATGGTCCCTAGCTCCACAGCGCGCCACAGTAGGTGACCTCAACGGTGAATTGATAAACCTCTACCAAGTGGTAAGAGATCAGGTCTTAGACCTCATCGCTGAGCTGTCTACCTATACCAACGACGCCGAATTCTTTTATACGCTCCGTGCTCTCGACCGCGACGACCTCGTATTTGCCCAGCTTAGCGATGTCCAGCGCGCCGCTCGGACCATCTATCTCAACAAAACCTGTTATAACGGTCTGTACCGCGTCAACAAAGCTGGCCAATTCAACGCTCCCTTCGGACGCTACAAACACCCCACCATTTGCGATACACCTGCTCTTATGTCCGTCCACAACTATCTGACCACCAATCAAGTTCAGTTTGTGCACGGCTCTTTTGCCGCAACCACACAGGCGGCCACCGCGGGTGATTTCATCTACTTTGATCCACCCTATGATCCGCTTAACCTCACCTCTAATTTCACCGGCTACGCTGCGAACACTTTTGGCAGAGACGAACAAATACAGCTTAAAGAACTATGCGATGACCTTCATGAACGCGGCGTGAAATTCCTCGTATCTAACTCCGCCACCAACTTCATTAAAGAACTCTACGCGGACTACACAATCGATATCGTCAGCGCTACTCGCACCATAAACTCCATTGCCACCAGACGTGGCAAAGTTGACGAAGTCTTGGTGCGCAATTACTCCGTAACTACCTGAGCCTTTTAAGGGGCTGAGCTGAAGGTTTTAACGTTGTGGTGTGCAGATTATTGGATAAAACGTGCCAACAAGTCCGTGCGTCCAAACATACGAGCAAACTCCGCCGCCTGAGTGGTGTCCGCACCGGCGTCCACGAGCACATCGATGACCGCGTCTTCCTTTTTAAACACTGCCCCCGCCAACGGAGATTGCCCGCGATCATTTACTAAATCAGGATCCGCACCCGCTGAAATTAACTTGTGCACCAACTGCGCATGACCCGAATAGGCCGCCAACATGACAAAAGAGTCCCCGTTTTGGTTGACCAGGTTGGGATTAACACCGTGCGCTATATATGCCAACAAAGCATCATCACCGGCTCGTGCAAGGTCGAATAACTTACCCGCAAACTCCTCAATCTCGCCCATAGAAACAATCCTAGCTTGCGAGTTCTGCCACCCTGCGAACAGCGGCTTCTACTGCATACGCTGCTGAATCTCGCCCAAGACTTTTTACGTCTCCATCTAAGTCAGCCACAATTATTGAAGCCTTCGTGACATTGTCACCGGACCAACGCCGCGCAATGGGAAGAGTCTTTTCCGCTACATACGGATGTAAACCCGATTGCTTGGCAAGCGAAAACTTATCCCCACGGGCGGAATATAACCTAGCAATAACCCCTACTTTGTTTGCCAATGCTGCTGCAATACCTACCGGTTCAGCGCCCAACTGCAAGGCTCGACGGCATGTTGCCAGGGCTTCCGCCACACGCCCAGCCACCGCCGCATCAGCGATATCCCAGTTAGCGACTTCTGCAACGCCGGCATAGTACGTTTGCACAGCTTGCCGAGTAACGTCGCCATTCGTGTCTGCAATGAGTTGGCTCACCGCAGCAGCGAGAGCGCGGAGATCAGACCCCACCCCCGCTAATAAGGCATCAACAACATCGGGAGTAACTCGCACACCCGCGGCCGCGAACTCCTTTGTGACCCATGGCTTAAGCTCGTTGTCATAAAGTGAAAACACTTGATGAACTTGTGCGATTTTGCTCAACTTAACAACCAGTTCAGGTTGCTTTTTTCTTTCTTTTAACCGCTTGCGCGTAATTGCAAAGACTACGACTAAGGTCATCCCCGGTGCGGGATTCATCGCGGCATCAACAATTAATTTAATGAGATTTGCCCCGACGCGTTCAGTGTCCGTGATAACAATGACACGTTCTTCCCCGAACAAGGAAGGGCTAGTTGCTTCAACGATTTCCCATTCAGTAACCTCAGCGGCGCGCAGAAATTTCAGCTCCGGGGTGGGTTCGATAGCGCGTTGAATTCCCAGCCTGGTTCGTTCAGCCAAAAATTCATCATCGCCAATTAAAAGGTGCACCGCTTCCATGCGGACTATCTTACTGCCCATGACAACACGACAATGACCCAGGCGTAGAGCAAGACAGCTCCCAAAGGCGACATCTCAACCGTCACTGGTGGAACGTTTTCTGCCACAGTAACAATCCACCATGCAAAAGGGTAGGTCAGCCACATCAACGGCCGGATGATAATTGCAGCCAATCCCACTACTGTAATGGGAGCAGTTGCCGGCGCGACTAAGACATTGGCCACCACCGACACCAACGACACCTTGCCTGTCATCAATGCAATAAGTGGCATTGTCGCCATATCCGCCGCAATGGAAACCGCCATTGCTCGCGTGAGCACTTCTGGTAATCGCAGACCAGAAAGCAGTCGTGTCAAAAGCGGACTGAGCAAAACTATGGAGGCAGTCGCCGCTACCGAAAGCGCGAACCCAAAACTCGTAGCCAAGTAACTATCGACAAAAAGCAACACACAAATCCCTAGACACAAAGCATGCTGGGGCTGAACGCGCGATGAATTTACCACCGCCAATAACGCCACTATGCCGGTCATAGCTGCCCGTAGCACCGAGGGTTCCGGCCCCACTAATGCCACGAATCCAGCTAATGCCAATGCACCGAAGAAAACTTGCCACAACGGCCCCACCCCGAGGAATCGGCAGAACAGAAATACGCAGGTCAATACCACCGCCACGTTGGCGCCAGACACCGCTGAAAGATGCGACAAGCCAGTATCAATATAGAGTTGGCGGTCAGCCGGAGTCTGCTGTGAGACATCACCAAGCACCATCCCCACCACCAAACCTTGTTCTCTCTCAGGCAGCAACGACAACCGATCCACAGCCCACGTACTGGCCTTTTCTATAACCTCCACTCCGCGCGTCATATCCACTATGTCCCCTGCGCGCAGGTCTTCTGGCACCTCCCTAGGGAAAAAGGGCACCTCTTGTCCCTCAATGCGCACACGCACATATCCCTCCCGTGGAGTTCCCACCACCGTGCCGATTGTCCCCTTGACCTCCCCGCTGCGTTGCCTGCTCACTATCCATGCCAACGCACCTAAACATAAGCACACCACTGCCTGTCCACGCTGAACCACAACGAGTGGCAGCAGCAGAAATGCCCACCACACCGGATGCCCCGAGACAACCAGCCACGTCACCAGCCACACGGTGACTGCTGCCGGAAACAGCCTAAATTCGAACATGGTCTTTCAACTGCGCAAACTTGGCAGGGCCGATGCCGCTTACTTCCAATAGCTGTTCCACTGAGGTAAAGGTTCCCTGTTGTTCCCGAAAGCTAACGATTGCTTGCGCAGTCACCTCCCCCACTCCAGACAACGCGGTTAGCTCCTGTGCTGAAGCAGAGTTGAGATTAACTCTGCCATCAGACTCTGCTGGATCCGCGGCGGAATAGGTAGAGACGGTGATCTGTTGGCCATCGGCAAGCAATTGAGCTAAATTGACCGCAGCTAAATCTGCCTCGGGCACGGGGTGCGCCTGCTCCAACGCATCTGCAACCCGCGCCCCTGGAGCAAGAGTTACCAGCCCCGGATTAGCCACGTCTCCTACCACAGAAACCACGATCTCTTCGGGTACACTTTCCGGCACCGGCGGAGGCGGAGAAGGCTCCCACAAAATAATTCCGGCGACCACCGCCACCACAGCTACCGCCCCTGCCTGGAATTTATTAATCTTCCACCTCGGCGCAGGATAAGAAACATCCAAAATCTCTTCTTGCCCTGAGGGCGCGGTCAACTCCTGTAAACGTCGCGAAAGCATGCTTTTGTCAGTCATGCCTCAAACGCTAAAAGCCCCCTCCAACGCGCGCAGATTTGATGTAATCTTCATAGACCAAACCTGTGGATAAATAAAGTTATCCACAGAATTAGGCAGAAAATACCGCAGTTACACCAATTGCCCCTGGCCCAGTGTGTACAGCGAGGACCTCATTAAGCGGTAGAACCATAAAACTTGAACCTGCTGGCAAAGCCCCCTCCAGCAAATCCCGCAGTTTGTCCGCATTATCCGCAGCATGGTGATGCTGCAAAGCTACAAACACTGCCTTGCCGTCAGCCTCGCTAGCAATGAGATCAACCAATTTAATAAAAGCTTTGGTCTGCGTACGAGTACGCCCAACCAGCTCAATTTTTCCATCGACCACGGCCATAATCGGCTTAGTGGCTAACAAAGCAGTCGACAGCGCCGTACCTGTTGAGAGCCGACCAGACTTACGAAGATCATCCAAAGAATCCAAATACAACCAAGTCTTAGCTCTGTCCAAGGTGTCTTGAGCAGCTTCAAAACACTCATCGACATCCGCGCCATCTGCAGCCAAACGAGCAGCCGACATCGCCGCAGCGCCCAGTGCCATTCCCGCAGAGCCAGAATCCACAACGCGAACCTGCCCAGGAGGGAACACACCTGACGCTGTTACACCCGCCGACCACGTGGAAGACAATTCTTTAGCCAGATGAATACATACCAAACCATCATCACTAGCGCGCTCCATTTGCCGCCCGTAAGCAGCGGCCAGTTCCAACGCAGATAACCCCGAGGTAGTTTCCCCATCCATCACATGCAAATCGCACACAGTAATTTCAAGCTCAGAAACAATATCAGCAGGAAGCCCCGACGCAGAGTCAGTGACAACGCGAACTGCCACTAGACATCAGCTCCGGCACCGCCGCGTACCCGCGCACCCATGTTCCAACCGTCTAAGTACCAGCTCACGTTGTCAACGTTGTCTGGCGTAAACGTCGCCGGCGCAGCCGGATTGTCTTCATCAAACGCAGGCCGTGCCGTAAATTGTGCCCAGTGCGTATTCTGCAAACCAGACAAAATCCGGTACTGCTCTAAATCGAAAGACAACAAGTTGCAGGCCAAAGATGAAATCAAGCCACCGTGAGTAACCAACAGCACGGCACCATCATCCCAATTACGCATAAGTTCATCGACCACAGCGCGAGCGCGTTTACCAACTTCAATACGTGATTCACCACCAGGAGGAGCGAAGCCTGGGTCATGACGCCAAATAGCGCGCGCCCCAGGAAATTCCTCATCCACCTCTGCTGAGGATTTCCCCTGCCACTGACCCAGATCAGTTTCACGGAGTCGCGCGTCAGTCGTAAACGTCAGACCCAGCCGTGTGGCAACACGAGATGCGGTATCAACTGCCCGCATTAAATCCGAAGAAATAATCTTGGTAATGCCACGATCTTGCAACAGTTCGCCAACGAAATCTGCCTGCGCTATTCCTTCAGCAGACAATTCAGTATCCAGGTGACCTTGCATGCGCCCTGTGGCGTTATACGTAGTCTGACCGTGGCGGATCATCAAAAGTTGGCGACTCATGGAGGCTCTAGTACTCCTCGTCCTCTTCAGGCTCATTATCAGCCAATGGCAAATCTTCTACGGACTCGGCCTCACGGGTGTTGTCCCACTCGCCAGGACGCTCCGGTGGCTCAATGCCTTCAATATCGATGACAGGGCAGTCGTGGTACAGACGGTCCAAGCCGTAGTATTCACGCTCTGCGTCACGTTGGATATGGACGACAGTAAAGCCATAGTCCAACAAAACCCAGCGGAACTCATGGTTTCCTTCGCGTCGTTTTGGCTCGAATCCTTCGGCTGACAGTGCATCTTCTACTTCTTCAACAATGGCGCGCACTTGGCGTTCGTTGTCTGCCGATGCAATCACAAACACCTCGGTAATTGCCAAAACATCCGAAACGTCCAGTACCGCAATATTGCTTGCCGATTTTTCATCAGCAGCCTTTGCTGCCAATGTCGCAAGCTGACGGGCGTGTTCAGAAATACTCACAAAAATCCTTTGGTGTTAGTAATTTATTTAGCCTGTAAAAAGTTTACAGTGCTTTTCCCGCCTGTGGGCTGTACAGGTGGTTTTTCGCAATATACTGCACTACCCCATCAGGTACCAAGTACCATACGGGACGACCCTGCGCCGCGCGTTGGCGGCAGTCCGTGGAGGAAATGGCCATTGCTGGAATATCGACAAGCTCAATTTGATTCTGTCGCTCCGCGGGTAGCATATCCGTACTCAATTCGTACCCCGGACGAGTCACACCCACGAAATGAGCCATTTCCAGCATTTTCTCCCACTCATGCCAAGACATAATGGAAGCTAGCGCATCCGCCCCAGTAATGAAGTAGAGCTCAGCATCAGGGTAAAACGCACGGATATCGCGCAAGGTATCAATTGTGTAGGTAGGACCGTCTCGGTCAATGTCACAGCGGGATACCGTAAAACGTGGATTAGACGCCGTCGCCACCATCGTCATGAGATAACGGTGTTCCGCAGCGCTGACATCGCGTCCCGCCTTTTGCCACGGCTGCCCAGTGGGCACAAAAATGACGGAATCAAGGTCAAAGCGGTACGCGACCTCACTAGCGGCTACTAAATGGCCGTTATGAATGGGGTCAAACGTACCGCCCATAATGCCGATTTTCTGCATAGATTGAAACTATACGCGACGAGAATCAACAAACCGTCCGAAGGCATCAGCTACCTGTGCATCCCACTCAGACCACCGCAAGAAATAACGTCCATGGTTTCCGCCATTGCCTTCCGATGCCCGCAGGGTACCCACAGTTGCGTTGCACACTCCATCAGCTGGCAGACAGTAGTTCACGCGATTATTAGTTGCGCGGGAAGCAACAGTGTTGTTGGGCATATCGCCCAAGATTCCCGAGGCATTAGGCACACCGACTGTGAAAGCATCAAAACGGTTGGTCATTGGGTTGCCCATGTAGACAACTCCAGCAAGCTGACCACGACGAGCTAATTCTTTCTCGTGGCTTGCAAGCACCATTGCACCTTGGGAATAACCAACGAGGATATAGCCAGGTTTACAACCAGTCTGAGCTTCGTACCCGTAAATTGCACGCATGACACCGGCTTGCCCAGTTTCAAAGGAGTAACGGAATTGGGTAGCAGCCGAAACTGCAGTATTGATAACAGGGCCTGCGTACTGGGTGACAAGCTTAACAATCTCGATCACTGATTGCGGTGCGGCAACTTTCGGCACTTCATAAGCAGGGTAGGTTGCTGGATAATCTTCCGGCGCCAATCCCAAAACATGCACGCTATTCATCACAGAAGCGCCACCATGGGTTTGACGGTAACGAGACTCAGCAGTTTGCAAAAATGCCCGGATTGTCTCGCCTTCCCAACCATTGGAAGGAGTAGGGCCGCCGTACCAGGTCGGCTGAATATTAGAGTTTTGACCGGAACCACGAGCAGCCACGACTACGACTGCAGGGCACTGCTGCTGAGCTTGCGCAGTAGTTGGAACGGCTAAAAGGCTCAACAACGATACTGCAGCGACAATTACTGATTTAATCACGGCTAATAAACTAGCACTTCCTGAGTAATTGTTCACGGTGTAGTAAGAACTCGGGCACAATTTCTTAAAAAACTATTGTGAAGTAATCGCAGCCAACTCCTGTGCACAAGCTTGTCCCCCATCCACGGACGTGCAACTGACTACAAAATAATGTTTACTTTAAAGAATGAAACCGCAGCCTATTGACTTGGAACTACTGGTAGGAAACCAGTCGCGAACTTATAAAACGCGCCAGGTCACCGGCGATATGGTTGCTCGCCCCATCCACGTTGCTATTGCCTTGTGGGACATCCCTTATAAATCCGCGGAAGATTCCACTATGGATGGATGGGTCATCGCTGTCGATTCCCCGCGGGCACGTTTTATCCGCCGTGGCCGGATGACCAAGGGAGACGTTGTACGGAAAGTACTCAAAGAGCTTTCTCGCGCACTAAAAAACCTCAACGGTGAAGCATGGATTGTCACCGGACGTCGGCAAGCTACTTTACGCCAAGCACTAGAAGAAAGGAACTACCTAGTCACGGGTAGTTTTTCTGAGAAGAACCGTGCCGGCAAGCGCGCTGCGGGACAACGTAAGCGCGACGAACAGATGGCCAAACGCCAAGCGAAGAAGACCGGTGAATACCCCACAGACAGGGAAACCACCCCTATCCCTACCACTCCCACCCACTGGTGGCCGAGCTTTCATCGCACCACTGTGCCAGCGGGAGCATCGCTACGCATTGCTACCGATGCATCCTCTGACACTGTCACCAAAGGATCAATTTGTTTTGTCGCGGACAATGGTGATTATCAACTAGCAACGCATGAAACTACTGCCTCCACGGACGAGCTAGAGCTTGAGTGCATCACCATGGCTTTGAACTACCTCACAGAGGTTTCAGCCGCCAGCGCCGTCATCGAATCCGACTCTGCTGCCGCACTGGAAGCCGTTGATTACATACTGTCTGGAAAGAAAATCAAACGCGGAAAGCCATGGCGGGGAATTGATCACCGTGCGAGGATGCGTTTTCAAGGTGCCCACCAAGAATTATCGCGAACCTGCGATATCAGCATCCGTCGCGTCCTAGGTCACGCCGGCGACCCGCTCAACCAAGCAGCCGATCAAATTGCATACATGGGGCTAAGAGCGATTGCTCATCCCCAAGAAGAAGCAGAGCCCACCTTGAAACAAGGAATTGAAAACTCCTTGAACAAGATGGGCAAAGCTGACCGCGAACGCAGCGATTAAGCGCCGCGCAACCGCGCCAGTTCGGTTCTGCGACGTGCCTGTTCTGCCGGATCAGGCACTGGCAACGAGGCAACCAATCGCTTGGTGTAGTCCTCACGTGGATTGCCCATTACGTCCTTGCCATACCCTGATTCCACTAAGTCACCGTGATAAAGCACGCCAACCGTATGAGAGACCATATCGATGACTGCAAGATCATGGGAGATAAACAGCGAAGCGAAACCATATTCTTGCTGCAAATTCTGGAATAGCTCTAGCACAACAGCTTGTACAGAGACATCGAGAGCCGATGTGGGTTCATCGGCAATAACGAGTTCTGGGTTGAGTACTAATCCGCGTGCTAGAGACACCCTTTGTCGTTGTCCACCGGAAAGCTCGTGTGGATAGCGACGAGCGAAATCCGCCGGCAGTTCCACCGCTTCAAGCAGTTGACGAACCTTAGCTCGCCGATCCGCTGCAGAGATTTCAGATCGGTTAATAACCAAAGGTTCAGCAATGCACTGTTCGATCGTGAAATAGGGATTAAAAGATGCGGCCGGATCTTGGAAGATAAAACCAACTCGCTTGCGCAGCTCACGCAAATTATTGCTTTTAATACCGTTTAGTTCTTGACCCAAGACTTGTAGGGAACCACCCGTTGTCTTTTCCAGCCCAACCATGGCTCGACCAATAGTGGTCTTTCCTGAACCGGACTCACCCACAAGTCCGAAAACCTCGCCCTTATGAATCGTGAAATCTACACCCTTCACAGCTTTGAATCCCGAAGAACCCATTCGCCCCGGATACGTAATTTCGAGTCCCTCCGCTTTCACCACAATGTCGCGTGCTTCTAGCTCAGCAAACTCCGCGGTGGAATAGTGCGCAGTTAAGGACTTTTCTCCTAGGTGCGGGACTGAAGCCAACAGCTTCTTGGTGTAGTCATGCTGAGGGTTTTCGAAAAGGTCTCGCGCTGAGGCTTTTTCAATAATGCGACCTTGGTACATCACCGCGACTTCGTCAGCAAGGTCAGCAACTACGCCCATGTTGTGCGTAATGATGATAATTGATGTGCCGTATTCATCGCGAAGATTGCGAAGCAACTGCAAAATCTCTGCTTGGACAGTCACGTCCAAGGCCGTAGTTGGTTCATCAGCAACAATAGTTTTCGCGCCAAGTTCCAAAGCCATCGCAATCATAATGCGTTGCTTTTGGCCTCCAGAAAACTGGTGTGGATAATTATCGATGCGCTGCTCTGGGTTTGGAATCCCCACCGCACGCAAAGCTTTTATGCAGCGTTCACGAGCTTCTTTCTTTTTCAGATGAGGATTGTGTGCACGTAGGCCTTCGGCCATTTGCCACCAGATAGAAAACACTGGATTGAGTGCACTCGATGGCTCCTGGAAAACCATGGAGACATCGCGTCCGCGCATCTCACGCAGCTTTGATGGCGATTTTGTGATCACATCATCGCCTTCGACCAACACTACGCCCTCGGCATGGGCGGTATCGCCCAAAAGCCCGAGAATCGACCGCGCTGTCACAGTTTTTCCTGAACCGGATTCACCCACTAGAGCAACAATGGTTCCTGGTTTGATATCAAGGTTCACACCGCGAACGGCGTGAACGAATCCACCATCGGTGTCAAAGCCGACATTGAGATCTTCAATATGAATTCGCCTTGCTTCATCCAACTTTGCAGGCTGCGGAATGTGATTTGTCATGACTTAGACACCGTCCTTTGCAAAGCGTGACCCATTGGTTTTCTTCCTTTTGCGCCGGATACGCAAACGCGGATCATTGAGGTCATTGAGGGACTCACCAACCAGCGTAACGCCCAAAACTGCTAAAACAATAGCTGTACCTGGGAAAATCGCCGTCCACCAAATACCAGACGTAACGTCAGCAACGGCACGATTGAGGTCGTATCCCCACTCAGCCGCTGAGGTGGGCTCAATACCAAAACCAATAAAGCCTAATCCTGCCAATGTAAGAATCGCTTCTGCTGCATTCAGTGTGAAGATCAAAGGCAGAGTTCTCGTTGCATTCTTAAAGATGTGAATGCCCATTACCCGCCAGTGGGACGCACCAACGACGAGAGCAGATTCCACGAAAGGCTCAGCTTTGAGTCGAACTGTTTCCGCTCGTATGACGCGGAAATATTGTGGGATAAATACCACGGTAATTGACAGCGCAGCAGCGGCAATACCACCAAGGGCGCTCGACCGCCCGCCGGTTAGAGCAATCGACATAACGATTGCCAAAAGCAAAGAAGGAAATGCGTAAATTGCATCTGCAATCATGACCATGATGCGATCCAACCAGCCACCAACATAACCGGAGATAAGTCCCAGCAGTACTCCTAAGAACATTGATGCAACGACCGCTGCGACGATGACGGCAACAGCCGTGCGTGTACCCCACACGACTCGGGAAAAGACATCGAAACCAGAAACAGTAGTTCCCCAAATGTTGGTCGCCGATGGTGGTTGCTGAGTACCGAACGTTCCTAGCTCCCCTGCCGTTTGTGACCACGAATATGGAGCAATAAGTGGCGCAAAGAGGGCAGTCAAAAGAAGAACCGATGTAAGAATAAGACCTGTAACCAGCATTGCTCGTTGCAAACCTGTTGACCGACTAAGGTCGCGGATGACGGGAAGCCTTTTCCATCGCGGTTGATCTTTCCTCGGAACCGCATTATCTGCTGTTTGAGCTGTTGAGTTAGATACGGTGTTCATGTATTAAAACCTCACTCTCGGGTCAATCAGCGCAGCGATGATGTCCACGATGAAGTTGGTAATCGCAACAATGACGGCCATAAGCATGACGATGCCTTGGACGGCAACGAAATCGCGTGCCTGCATATACTGCACCAAAACGCTGCCTAGACCGTTCCACTCAAACGTTGTTTCGGTAAGGACTGCTCCGCCCAGCGACAGTGCTAGCTGCATACCCATAACGGTGATCACCGGAATGAGGGCAGGACGAAGAGCATGATGTGTCACTAGACGAGCTTCGTTGACGCCTCGCGACCGCGCTGATTCTATGTACTGCCGCTCTAAGGTTCCAATAAGGTTAGTACGAACAAGGCGCAAGAACACACCGCCTAAGAGCATTCCCAAAGCAAGCGCAGGAAGCGCAGCGTGTTTGAGAGTATCCACGATCAAAGCGGTATCACCCAGCCGGATTGCATCCAGGAGGTAGAAAGGCGTCCTATTTGTGATTGAATTTAAAGTTGCTTGGCCCGAGGTAGAGACTCGGCCCGAAATTGGGAACCATCCCAGCTGCACAGAGAAAATCAACTTCAATAGCAAACCAACAAAAAACACTGGTGTGGCGTATCCCAAAATAGCCATCACGCGCAAGATTCCATCCGGCCAGCGGTCCCGAAAACGAGCAGCGACCATACCCAGTGGAACGCCAATGATAAGAGCCACAATAAAGGCATAGAACACCAGCTCAGCGGTCGCAGCGCCATATTGCCACAAAATGGCTGTCACTTTACGGCCATCAGTAAAAGTGGTTCCAAAATCGCCGCGAATGATCTGCCCAAGATACTCAAAGTACTGCACGATGAGTGGACGATCATACCCTGCTTCCGCTACGCGACGTTCAAGTTCTTGGGCAGACAAACGCCCACCAAGAGCTGCAGTTATGGGATCGCCTGTGGACCGCATTAGGAAAAACACGGTGGTAACAAGAATGAAGATTGTTGGGAAGATCAACAAGAAGCGGATAAGGATGTAGCGGGCAAAACTGCCTCCCTTGTCCTTATCCGCTTCCTGCGCTTCCGCAACTACCTCAGTAGTCGCAGTAGTCATAGTTTCATCTATTCCTTAATTCGAGGACTTAAAAAGCCACATTACTTCGTGATGGAACCGTAGCGGAACAGATACGAAGAATCCAAAGTAACACCATCTACACCATCAGCAGCGAAGGCGAACTGACGTCCCTGCAGGAGAGGTACAGTGGAAAGCTCCTCTGCCATCATCTCCTGTGCTTGCTTGATAAGCTCAATGCGCTGATTCTCATCGTTGGTCGCAGCTTGGCGCCCAATAACTTCATTGACCTGAGCATTTTCAAAGTGGTTGCCCAAGAAATGACCGTCAGCGAAAAATGGCGTTAGGTAGTTATCCGGGTCGGAGAAATCTGGGAACCAACCCAGCTGATAAGCCGGGTAAACATCATCAACGCGATCCTTTTGGTACTGAACCCACTCTGTGGACTGCAGATCTACAGTGAACAATCCAGTGCTCTCCAGCTGAGACTTGATCATTGCATACTCATCACCAGACGATGGGCCGTAGTGATCAGGGTTGTACTGCAATGCCAAATTCACAGGCTCGGTAATACCAGCCGATTCAAGAATTTCTCGCGCACGATCAGGATCAGCAGAACCGTCTTCCTTGAGGTAGAGATCCTTAACGGGCTCAATAGCACCAATCATAGATTCCGGAACAACAGAATACAGCGGCGCGAACGTATCACGGTAGACATCATGAGCAAGAGCGGGGCGGTCAATGGCCGCGGTTACCGCTTGACGAACAGCCTGTGCTTTTGCCTCATCAGCGCCTTCAGCCTTAGCACCGAAAGGCTGGGTGTTGAAATTGAAAACAATGTAACGGATCTCTCCACCAGGTCCCTCTAGAACCTGTACACCGTCGCGCTTACGCAGGTCTTCAATATCTGTTGCGGAAAGGGAACGGTATGCAACATCGATGTTGTTCTGTTCTACATCGAGCTTCATGTTCGAAGCATCGGAATAGTAACGAACGTTCACACCTTCGTTCTTAACGTCTCCGAGGAGGCCCTTGTATCCTTCACGTGGTGTGTATCCGATGAGCTCGTTTTCTTGGAAAGTCGAAATGGTGTACTGGCCAGCAAACGGCTTCGCATCAACGACCGCCTGATTGTCCAGAACGGAATCAGCTGGGAACACTTCTTCATCGACGATCGGACCGGCGGGTGAGTTCAATACGCCAACCCACGTCTGATCATTTTCGGCTGTCAGGTTGAAAACAACTGTGTGGTCATCAGGGGTCTCGACCGATTCCAGATTTCCGAGCAATGAGGCTGGACCATTGGGATCATCAATCTTCTTCTGACGATCGAACGAGAATTTCACGTCAGACGAGGTCAGCTCATTGCCGTTGGCAAATGTGAGGCCCTCACGCAGCTTGACCGTAAACTGCTTTGGTGCGGTAAACTCACCAGACTCCGCCAATGAAGGCTGAGGAGTTGGATCTTCTGCGCCTGGCTCTGATTCCATAAGATAACCATAAACTTGGCGCGCTACCTGGGACGTACCGTTGTCATATGAGGCAGCTGGATCGAGACGAGTAATCTTATCGGTCGTACCGATGACAATAGCGTCACCTGCAGCTTCCCCAGCCGATGACCCAGAAGTGGAGGAGTCATTGGTGGTTGCACATGCAGTCAGGGCAAGACCTGTGGTCAGTGTGAAAGCCGGCGCCAAAATAAGTGCGCGACGTTGAGACCTAGTCATTTCGAATTCTCCTTGGCAACTAAGCAATGATTACTCCACACGAAAACGAATTCGCACGAAACAATCACTAATGTTTCATATTTGCGATAAATGAAATAAGGCTCTTAAGTCCTCGTTGAGAACGAGGTGTATCCCATCATCGTGACTTC
This sequence comes from Corynebacterium sp., assembly GCA_034091885.1. Taxonomy (GTDB): domain Bacteria; phylum Actinomycetota; class Actinomycetes; order Mycobacteriales; family Mycobacteriaceae; genus Corynebacterium. The sequence continues at coordinate 65,205 of JAXFXA010000001.1, read as the reverse complement.
AAATATGCCCTATCCCTATGGATGTTTCACTACATTTTCAACAGTTTGTTACCTAGTTGTTAAGATACGTCGTCAGCTTTTAACCTATGAAAGCCATGCATTTTCGCCACAAAACTCTGGCAATAGAGTGCGGTGTCGCAATAATCTCCCTGCCATAGTTTTTCAACCGGTGCTCGGCAGGGGTAAGTGTTGTATGAACTTTTACCGGAATCTTTAAGTGCCAAGCCCATAAAACTGTGCGCAACCCGTGGAAGTCATTGGTGACAACATGTAATACTCGCGCTTCAGGTCGTAGGGCGCGGGAACGCTCAAGATTTTCATTCGTACTAGTAGCACACGGCTCAACCACAACGCGCGAAGAATCCACCCCATGCGCATACAAGTACTCGGCCATCACGTCAGCCTCCCCTTTGCCGGACACGATGACATCGGCAAGCGGAAACTGCCTAGCCAACTGCACAGCTTTCTCCAAGCGTGAAGTCAACAAAGCGCCCGGGTAACCATTGGTTACACGGGCTCCTAAAACCACAATCGGGTCCATTACCTAGCTATCTAGCAGCTTTTCGCGCAATCGGGCGTCTTTAGCTTCTACTTCTTCGGCCATGTCTGCTTGGTATTTCGCCATTTTGGTCACCAGCTCCGCGTTTCCGGCGCCGAGAATGCGTACTGCCAACAGACCAGCGTTTTTGGCACCACCGATGGATACAGTGGCTACGGGTACACCGCCTGGCATTTGAACAATGGAAAGTAAAGAGTCCAAGCCGTCGAGGTCTTTGAGGGCGCGTGGCACTCCGATAACAGGAAGTGGGGTGGCTGCGGCAACCATGCCAGGAAGATGCGCCGCACCACCTGCACAGGCGATAATGGCTTTCAACCCACGAGTATGTGCTTGCTTGGCGTAGCTCAGCATTTTCTCAGGGGTCCTGTGCGCGGAGACAACGCCAACTTCGAATGGGATACCAAAGTCAGCGAGTACTTGTGCGGCAGGTTCCACAGTGGGCCAGTCTGAATCAGAGCCCATGATGAGGCCAACGAGTGGTGCGTTCATTTCTTCATCTACTTTCTGCGAGGGTGTATTAGTTGGCCCAACCGTCCGCCCAGGCGCCGTTGACAAGGAAATCGGCAGCCAGTCGAGCTTGGATACGTGTTGCTTCGGCATCGGTTCCGGTTAAGTTGATGTGACCAATTTTGCGTCCTGGGCGGTGGCCTTTGCCGTAGAGGTGGACTTTCGCGCGTGGGAATCGGCGCATTACTGTCACTACACGTTCCTGCATTCCACTGGCAGGATCAGTGTCCGCTCCTAGAACGTTGGCCATCACAGTGACAGGTGCGAGCAATTCAGTACTTCCCAAGGGCATGTCGAGTACCGCACGCAGGTGCTGTTCAAATTGGGATGTCACGGATCCGTCTTGAGTCCAGTGACCAGTATTGTGCGGGCGCATCGCTAATTCATTTACAGCGATGTCTTCTGCACCCGCAGCGTTGGTGAAAGCAAAGAGCTCAACGGCAAGCACGCCAGTAACTCCTAGTGCTTGTGCCACCTTTAGTCCGACTTCACTGCATCGGGTAGCAAGGTCAGGATCTAGATTCGGTGCAGGCGCGATAGCTTCTGCGCACACGCCGTCACGTTGTACTGATTCAGTAATTGGCCAGGCAGCAACTTCACCGGAAGGATTACGGGCGACCAACACCGAAAGCTCTCGGACGAGGGATACCTTTTCTTCTGCCATAAGTGGGGTTCCGGCCTCCAGCAACTTCGTGGTCAATTCCACAAGGTCATCCTCGGTTTTAGGGAACCACACTCCATGTCCGTCATAACCGCCGCGGCGTGCCTTGAGGCACACTGCCCCGTTGCACAATTGCCAAAACGCTATGGCATCATCAGCTGTTGTCATCTCTGCAAACCGAGGTACGGGTACGCCAAGCTCTTGCAGCCGCTGGCGCATGATCAATTTATCTTGCGCGTTAATGAGTGCCTCTGGCTGCGGCTGAACGTTAAATCCCGCAGCGATGAGCTGGTTTATGTGCTCATTTGGAACGTGCTCATGGTCAAATGTGATAGCTTGCGTGCCTTGGGCAGCACGAAGCAAGTCATCATAATTTTTGTAGTCGCCTAGTACAACGTCTGCGCATACCTGCGCCGCCGAAGAATTGTCAGCGCCAGCCAGCACACGCAGGGACTGACCGAGCTCTATCGCGGCAGTTTGCATCATTCGTGCTAGTTGCCCGTCACCAATGACTGCAACTACTGGCATTCCGGGGACATGAGCTGAGGTATTCGTTTCTTTGTGACTCACGCGTTTAATACTAACCTAACGCCAAACTGGGGAGGATAACTCTGCTATTTGTTGGTTCAAGGCTCGCTCCACAAGCTTTGAACGCGCTACATCGGGAAAGTATAAGGTGCGGTCATATCCGCGAATGGCCAGGGTGATTCCGCCTCGCCGTCGCCTTACTCCGACGATGTCCCTCAGCGGGATCGAATCTACTGTGCTGCTGAGCTGGGCTGCCCGCGCAATAATTCGGCGGTTTGTCACAATGAACCGCTTTCGACGTTGCCGGATAACAGGTAGCACAAAACGCCACAAAACCAGCACAAGCCAGGCAGCCACCAGGGTGTTGCGTAGGAGGTAATCTTGCGCAACCATGTGCGCATCTAGCCAACCGATGCCAATCCAGCACACCCCTGTTACCAGGATCAGTTCCAGCACCGGAAAGGTCAATGCTCGGTATGGTGCGGTGACGTCAACATGTGTAACTTCACCAGGTCCCATCGTCAAAACGCCCATGGCGGTTATCTTAGCTGGTGGGCATTCTTAATGAGCCGGACGTAGGTGAATAACATCACCCGCAGTATAGTATTTGCCGTCTACGTTGATGCTGCCATCATCGGCAACGCCTTCAACTTCACCGATAATGTTCCCAGTGGGAGCTTCCAAACGGACACTCTGACCGATTGATGAGCACACTAAGCGGTAATCCTTCATCAACTGCGGGTCTTGGTTTTCCCACTGCGCAATGCGGTTCCCCAAAGCTCGAAGCACCGCGATGGCTACCTCAGTACGGTCGGTATCGCGCCCCTCCAAGGCTAAAGACGTTGCTTTTTCAATGGGCAATTCTTCCTTGCTCAGGGTCACGTTGATGCCCATGCCTACTACCACGCGGGCAGCATTTCGCTGATCAATTTCTGCCTTATTGACTTCTGCCTTATTGACTTCTGTTTTGCTGATCTCAGCTTTGTTGATCTCTGCCTTATTCACTTCGGCTTTATTCATTTCTGTTTTCGGCGCTTGCTTGAATGCTCCGCCAATGGGACCGGCTTCGGCAAGGATACCGCAGAGTTTTTTGCCGTCGATATGGACATCGTTGGGCCATTTCAACACGGTGCCGGGGATAGCATCGGTAACTGCAAGCCCTGCAGCCAGAGGCAAGGTGCCTAGGTGCTCAAGGGATTTGGGGACTAGCAGAACAGAAAAAATGACCTGAGAGCCGGCTGGCGCTTCCCATACACGGCCCAGACGGCCTTTACCGGAGAGCTGTTCATCGGCAAGCAATACTGTGCGGTCAGCAACCTCATCGGTCTTCATCAAATCTGTATTTGTTGAACCTGTTTGTGCCACAAAATCCACGGCAGAATACAGGCCACTGTCCACTAATTCCGTGCGGATGCGGGACAAATCTAGTTCTTTAGTCATAACTTTCAACCTACCCCGCATAGGGGGTAAAAACCAACATTTCAGACCGCGTACTGCCTCTTTCCCCCTACGGTGGAGTTACTAGTGATTTCACAGACCATATCTAGTTTTCGCCAACACGAATGGGGTAAACAATCAAATGATTAAGCTCAATCTGCGCACCAAGCCTGCGCAAGCACTCGCCACCGTGGCTGTTGCTGCAGTGGCCTTAACGGCCTGTTCAACCCAAAGCGACTCCGCATCTACATCTAATTCAGCGACTGACTCAAATGCAGCGGAGTCTTCTGCAGACCTTGGCCGTGGCCCAATCAACTTTGTCATGGGCCGAAATGACACGGATAAGATCATTCCAGTCATCGAAAAGTGGAATGCCAACCACCCTGATGAAAAAGTTACCTTGGTTGAGCTAACAGGTGACGGTGACGTGCAGCGTGACGCTCTTGTGCAGTCGCTGCAAGCCGGTAGCTCGGAATACGATGTCATTGCCTTGGACGTGGTCTGGACTGCTGACTTCGCCGCGAACCAGTGGATTGTTCCTCTAGAAGGCAACCTGGCGGTAGATACTTCCGGCTTGCTACCAGCAACGGTTGAATCAGCCACCTACAACGGCAAATTGTATGGCCTACCGCAAAACACGAATGCCCAATTGCTTTTCCGCAACACGGAATTGGTGCCTTCTTCCGTCAATAATTTCGCTGAGCTGCGCACCGCTTGTGAAGCCCTGCAAGATGGAACTTCCTGCTTGACCACCCAGCTCAAGCAGTATGAAGGTCTGACCGTCAACACCGTTGGGTTCATCGAAGGCTGGGGCGGTTCGGTATTAGATGACAACGGCCGAGTAGTCGTCGATTCTGATGCAGCTAAAGAAGGCATGCAGGCGCTTGTCGATGCCTACAAGGACGGCACCATCGCCCCCGCATCCACCGCAGCCACTGAGGAAGAAACTAACCTTGCGTTCACTGAGGGTAAGACTGCCTTTGCTATTAACTGGCCGTACATGTACCACAATTCCGAAAAAGCTCCTGCTACCGCAGGAAAATTTGAGGTACAACCGCTTGTTGGTCGCGATGGCGTAGGCGTATCCACTCTGGGCGGCTACAACAACGGCATCAACATCAATTCGGAGCACAAGGGCACCGCGCTGGACTTCATGAAGTTCATTATTAATGAGGAAAACCAGACTTCTTTTGCTGAAGCCTCCTTCCCGCCAGTCCTGGCTTCTATCTATGATGACGAAGCCCTCGTTGGCAAGTTCCCTTACTTGCCTGCACTCAAGCAGTCCTTGGAGCACGCCGCACCGCGTCCTGTTTCCCCCTTCTACCCAGCTATTTCCAAGGCTATTCAAGATAACGCCTATGCTGCATTGACTGCTGGCAAGCCTGTCGATGCCGCCACCGCCGACATGAAAGCCGCTATCGAAAATGCCTCCTAGGCAGGTCGCTCTTATTTCATAACAGCTATCAAGGCTTAAAAAGGTTGGACTCTGCTACAGGGTCCAACCTTTTATTTTTTTCCTGTCCGCGGTTTCGCTTAGCGCTTGCGCTTAAAAAGCTGCTTGCGCACCGTGGCAAACGGAGCACGGAGCGGATCGAACGCCTTGATAGCCGCAGGTGCCGTTCCGGTGTCAATGTACTGAGCCAGCAACTTGCCCGTTACAGGCCCCAGTACTATTCCCCACATGCCATGTCCACCGCCGACAAAGACATTTTCTGACTTTGTGGCTCCAATCAATGGCAAACCATCGGGAGTGACTGGACGCGACCCAACCCATTCATCACGCCGGTCATCCAAATCCACGCCACTCAACGCTTCGCGAGCATTCTTAACAATGGACTGGATCCGTCGCGGCACCAGAGGATCATCCGGGTCCCTAAATTCCATAGTTCCTGCAATTCGGAAACGCCCTTGGTACGGAGTACAGGCAATACGCTGTTGAGGCAGGTAAAGCGGACAGGTGATTTCCTGCGGGGTAGCAACGGAGAAGGAGTATCCGCGTCCTGCTTGAACCGGCACACGCACGCCGTGTGCCTTGGCCAATTGCGGCAGCCACGCACCATTAGCAATAACAACCTTGTCTGCTTGCATCACCTCACCTGTAGACAATGTAATGCTCGGGGCTTTTCCACCTGTAACCTCGGTGACGCTCGCCTTCGAGTGAATGGTGGCGCCGCGGGAGCGGATGGCATCGGCAAGCGCATGCACATATGGACCGGGCTCGATGAACCGTTGACCCTCCAAGCGATAAACCGCAGAAATGTCCCTGGAAAGAATTGGCATGAGGTCTTGGGGATTTTCTACTCGTGAAATTTCCACGCTTTGTCCGTAGCGAATCGCTCCCGCGATCTCTGCGAAAAAGCCGCGCGAGCTCGCCTCATTGTTGAAACCAATAACATAGGGCGCATCGTGGCTTTTCGCCTCTACCCCACCGAGCTCCAGCTCCGAGAACGCATCCAACGCTAGCTTATCGATGGGTGTAAGCAGCTCCATCGTGGCGTCCCACGAAGAATCTGTAGCGTGAGCCATAAACTGCGCAAGAAAACCCCACAGTTTAAAATCGACCTTAAATGGCATGCTCAGCGCCGCGTCCGGGTTAAAAAGCAATGAGGGCGCCAGCCCCCATAGACCCTTTTCCGCCAGAGGAATAGTCTTCGCAGGAGCTAACCATCCCGCATTCCCCCGAGACGCACCAGCAGCAACTCCTGTGCGGTCATAGATATCTACCTCATAGCCACGTTCTTGAACATGCCAGGCAGTTGCCAAACCGACCATGCCCGCGCCAACGATGATTACCCGAGCCACTTTCTCCTCCTTTATCAATACTGCGCAAATACAAAATTGCTATGACTTCGGACTTATGCAGACTTAAAAAATAGGATCTAGCTGTACCCCGATTATGCCTGTGAAAAAGGAAACTGTCAGTAAATAACGTCCCAGGAATCAGGCGATGATAAGGTAAACCTCTAGTTACAGCGCCATTAGCCTTAGTTTTGCCAATGGCAGCAACCGGAAAGGGGCTTTGCCATTTCTTCAAAAGTTTCCCGAAATATTTCTCGGGCCATTCCGGCAGCGGCACTAATAACACCCGCACTGATAACCCTCGCTATAGTCATTGGCTATCCCATTGTGCGGGCTATCTATCTCTCGTTTCGCAGTGACCGCACCCTAGACCCTGCCACCGGAGTGTTCGTAGAAGGTGGATTTGCTGGTGTCAATAACTACTTATACTGGATAACCAATCGTTGTATGTCCCCGAGTGGGAATGTCACCACATGCCCACCTGGCGTTTTGGCTACAGACTTTTGGCCCGCGATTCAAGTCACCTTATTTTTCGCGGTCACTACTGTGGCTCTAGAAACGATACTTGGTCTGGCCATGGCATTGATAATGAACGGCAGCTATCGCGGACGCGGGCTCGTTCGCGCAGCCGTATTAGTCCCCTGGGCAATTCCCACTGCAGTCACTGCAAAGCTGTGGCAATTTATGTTTGCACCCCAAGGAATTGTCAATTCCCTCTTGGATTCGCCCATAGCATGGACCACAGATCCATGGGCGGCGCGCATGGCAATCATTATCGCAGACGTGTGGAAAACCGCTCCTTTTATGGCGCTGCTCATTTTGGCAGGTCTGCAAATGATCCCCAAGGACGTCTATGAAGCCGCACGTATTGACGGGGCAACCCGCTGGCAGACGTTTACACACATAACATTGCCGCTGATAAGGCCAGCACTCATGGTCGCAGTTTTGTTCCGTACTCTAGATGCACTGCGCATGTACGATCTACCGGTCATCATGATTTCAGCTTCTGCGAACTCACCGACCGCAACCATTTCTCAGCTCGTTGTCGAAGATATGCGACAAGGTAATTTCAATTCCGCATCTGCGCTGTCAACGCTCATTTTCTTGCTCATCTTCGCTGTCGCCTTCATCCTCATCCGTTTCTTAGGCGCTGATATCGGAGGTAATGAGAAATTCCCAGCCACAAAGTCCGCAAAGAAGGTGTAAGTGCACGTGAATACTCAAAAACTTAAGTGGAGTGTCATCGGCCATTACCTTGGCATTATCTTCATAATGTTCTGGGGACTTGCACCCTTTTATTGGATGACCGTCACAGCACTGCGCGACCGCCAATTTACGTTTGACACCACACCGTGGCCAACGCACATTACTTTGGATAATTTTCGGGATGCACTAGCCACAGACAAAGGCAACGACTTTCTCGGAGCTATTGTCAACTCTCTCCTTATCTCTTTGTCCACCACGGCACTCGCGGTGGCCATCGGTGTTTTTACTGCTTATGCGTTGGCTCGGATGAATTTCCCAGGCAAAGGGTTTCTCACCGGCATCATTTTGGCGGCATCCATGTTCCCCGCAATTGCGTTGGTTACTCCCCTGTTTCAATTATTTGGTGACTTAGGGTGGATTGGCACCTACCGAGCCATGATTATTCCCAATATTTCCTTTGCATTACCTCTGACCATTTACACGTTGGTTAGTTTCTTCCGCCAATTGCCGTGGGAACTGGAAGAAGCAGCTCGGGTCGATGGTGCCAACAAATCTCAGGCATTTCGCATGGTACTGCTGCCGCTAGCTGCTCCGGCGTTGTTTACCACTGCAATCATCGCGTTTATCACGACGTGGAATGAGTTTATGTTGGCAAGTCAATTGTCTAATTCCTCGACAGAACCAGTAACTGTGGCTATTGCCCGCTTTAGCGGACCTTCTGCTTTTGAATATCCTTATGCCTCCACAATGGCTGCAGGCGCTTTGGTCACCATCCCGCTCATCATCATGGTGTTGATTTTCCAGCACCGTATTGTCGCTGGCCTTACCGCCGGTGGTGTTAAGGGATAAGCGGTTAATGCATCCACAACGGGCCGCGTTGCTATGGGATTCAGCACTAGGTTTTGCGTCTTTCTTTGCTCTTTTAGCGCTTGTTCAAGCCGTGCTGAATCTTTTTTCTTCCTCCCCTGGGATATGGCCGGGGATTGTATGCGCGGTGTTCGTCGCGCTAGTTTGGGCACTATGGCGTGCCCGCACAAGGCATCTTGCTTCACTTCATAGCGACAGTGACAAAGAAAGTTCTAGAAGTCGATTCAATAGTTAGGAATCTTCTCCATGGATCAACCGTCCTCTCCTACTCACAATGCACGACGCTGGTACGAGAATGCGGTTTTCTACCAAGTAATGGTGGGAACTTTTTATGATGACGTTGGACAAGGCACGGGAACTTTAAATGGAGTTTCCAAAAAGCTGGACTACCTCCAAGACCTAGGAGTAGATTGCGTCTGGCTTTCCCCGTTTTTTGCCTCACCGCGCCGCGATGACGGCTACGACATTGCTGATTACCGAAGGATTCACCCTGATTATGGCACTATGGCGGACTTCGAAAACCTCGTTGAGCAAGTCCACCAACGGGGAATGCATATCATCATTGACTTAGCACTTAACCACACGTCCAGTGACCATGAGTGGTTCCAACAGTCTCGATTCGATCCAACAGGTCCCTTTGGCGATTACTATGTCTGGGGCGATGACCCAAACCGCTACCCAGAAATCCGCGTTATTTTCACCGACGTAGAGACCTCAAATTGGACTTGGGATACCGAGCGCGAGCAATACTATTTCCACCGTTTTTATTCCCATCAACCAGATCTCAACTACGACAACCCTGCGGTTCACGCGGAGATTTATTCCATCGTAGATTTCTGGATGAACAAGGGAATTGACGGATTTCGTCTCGACGCTATTCCTTATCTATATGAACGCGATGGCCTGGGAGGTGAATCTTTACCGGAGACGCTGGAATTTCTCACTGCCCTCCGCGCGCACATGGATAAGTTCTATCCCGATGCAGTAATGGTGGCTGAAGCGAATCAGCCACCCGCGCCGACGCGCGAGTTCTTCGGGGCAGGAGATCGCGTGCAGATGATCTTTAACTTTCCTCTGATGCCCCGCATGTTTCAGGCGATGGCAACTTCTAGGTCGGCTCCTATTTCAGAGATCATGCGGGAGTTAACCGACTTGCCGGTGGGATGCCAATGGGGAAATTTTGTGCGCAACCACGATGAACTGACGCTGGAAATGGTGTCAGGTCCCGAACGTGATTTGATGTACTCGGCATATCTGCCCGATGATTCCATGCGCGCACATGTGGGAATTGCGCGTAGGTTAGCTCCGCTGCTCGACAATGATCCGGCGAAGATCACTGCGATGTTTAACTTGCTCTTTTCTCTGCCCGGTACTCCTTTTCTTTATTACGGCGAAGAACTGGGCATGGTGGATGATACGTCATTGCCGGATCGCTACGCCGTTCGCACTCCCATGCAATGGGATCCGAGCGAAGGAGGTGGGTTCACCACGAGCTTGGCCCCAGTGCGCCGGATTACGGGCGGTAAGGGACTCGATGTCGCCAGCCAAATCAATGATCCTGCATCGCTGCTGAGTTCTGTTAAGAAAATGATTGCCGTACGCAAAGCTACTCGCGCCCTGCAATTTGGACGCTACGCAGAAGTCTCCACCGCCAAACTGGCTATCTTGGCGTATACAAGGACACTCGATGCCCAAGACGCGGTCATGACCACAGATCCGTATTCGACCCAGTCAGTTCTGTGCATTACCAATTTCGCACCCCATTCAACAATGCTAGATAAAGACCTGTTGCAGCCGTTAGGCGGTGAGGGAAGGGTGATCGCGGCATCGCCAAGCATTGAAAGTGAGCTCGCGCAGCGTAGGGAAATACGGGTTGAGCCTGGTTTTGAGATTCCCGGTCACAGTTTCCTATGGCTTTCTTAGCCTCTGATTGCGCTAAGTCTACCGCCCAAACGGACACCAATATTCGACCGCCAACTAAAAACACGAGGATTTACTCATATTTTTCCAACGCTCTGACCTGCAAAAATTACGTTTGTGTCCGAAATCACTTGAGCTCGTTGCTAGCTTTAGGCAGGTGTTGAGTCTAGGATTTTCAAACATGACCATTTCCTCACCTTTTACGGATTTAGATTCCTTGGAAGACGACAACACCACCGCAGGCAAGATTGCTGAGTTGAAGCGGCGCCGTGCTGAGGCCATCTTGCCCCAAGGTGAAAAGGCAGTAGAAAAGGTTCACGCACAAGACCGCCTTACTGCCCGCGAGCGTTTGAACTACCTGCTCGACGAAGGCTCTTTCGTCGAAACCGACATGCTGGTTAAGCACCGCACCGTTGACTTCGGCATGAGCAAAAAGCAAATTGTCACAGACGGTATCGTGACCGGTTGGGGCACCATTGATGGCCGCGAGGTTTGCATTTTCTCACAAGATGGCACCATTTTCGGTGGCGCACTTGGAGAAGTTTATGGCGAGAAAATGACCAAGATCATGGAGCTTGCCGTCACTACCGGCCGTCCACTGATCGGCCTGTATGAAGGTGCTGGTGCGCGCATTCAAGATGGCGCGCTTTCCTTGGACTGGATTGCCAAGACTTTTTACCAAAACATCAAGGCCTCTGGCGTTGTGCCACAGATCTCTGTCATCATGGGCGCCTGCGCAGGCGGTAATGCCTACTCACCTGCTCTGACCGACTTTGTGGTCATGGTGGATAAAAAGTCGAAGATGTTCGTCACGGGTCCCGACGTCATCAAGACGGTCACCGGCGAAGAAGTGTCCCAAGAAGATCTTGGTGGCGCGACTGCTCACATGTGCGCAGCAGGAAACTCTCATTTCACCGCACAAAGCGACGAAGAAGCTTTGGACTGGGTACATGATTTGGTTGGCTACCTGCCGTCCAATAATCGCGTTCAAGCACCACTTGAGCCTTGCGAGCATATCGATGACATCACCGCAGAAGACCTCAAACTGGATGAAATCATTCCAGACAACCCAACTCAGCCTTATGACGTCCGCGAAGTCATTGAGACTTTGACTGATGACGGCGAGTACATGGAAATTCAGTCTGAGCGCGCTGAGAACGTTGTCATCGCTTTCGGCCGTATCGAGGGTCAAACCGTCGGATTTGTGGCCAACCAGCCCACCGTTTATGCAGGTTGCTTAGATATTGATGCCGCTGAGAAGGCCGCGCGTTTTATCCGCACCTGCGACGCGTTCAACGTTCCATTGGTATTGCTTGTCGATGTCCCCGGATTCTTGCCCGGCACCGATCAGGAGCACAACGGCATCTTGCGACGCGGTGCCAAGCTACTCTACGCCTACGGAGAAGCAACAGTTCCAAAAATCACCGTTACCATGCGTAAGGCTTATGGCGGCGCATACTGTGTGATGGGTTCCAAGGGTCTGGGCGCAGACGTCAATCTTGCTTGGCCAACTGCTCAAATTGCTGTGATGGGCGCATCCGGTGCGGTCGGTTTCATCTACCGCAAAGAGCTCAAGCAGGCTCATGAGAAGGGACTCGACGTGGAAGAGCTGGCTAAGTCTTTCGAGCGCGAGTACGAAGGCCACATGCTCAACCCATACAAGGCCGCAGAGCGTGGGCTAGTCGATGCCGTCATCTTGCCATCCGAGACCCGCATGACCATTGCACGTAACCTGCGCCTATACGCTGACAAGAATGTTGCGCGCCCAGCACGCAAGCACGGTAACATTCCGCTATAAAACCTTTCCTCTTCCGTCATTGTGCCCAGAAATGGAAATAGGTGCCGAGGACTGTAAACTAGCTGTTTATGACTGATACTCCGGATTTGAAAACGACTGCGGGCAAGATTGCGGATTTAGAAAACCGTCTTGCCGCATCGCGTTCGCCTTTGGGCGACAACACTCCGCTCAGTGAAGGGCTTACTGCCCGCCAACGCGTGGAGGAGCTACTTGACGCCGGCTCCTTCGTTGAAACCGATGCTCTCGCCCGCCACCGCTCCACGGATTTTGACCGTGAGCACAATAAACCAGAAACCGATGGTGTGATTACTGGTTACGGCACCATCGATGGGCGAAAGGCGTGCGTCTATAGCATTGACGCGACTATCTTCGACGGTACATTGGGTGAAGTTTCTGGTGAAAAGATCGTAAAGATCTACGACCTCGCCATTAAAACGGGTGTCCCTATTGTTTCGATCGTCGAATCCGCGGGTGCGCGTGTCCAAGAGGGTATCGTCACCATGGCTATGTATGCCCGCATCCTTGCCCGCGCAGCAAAAGCGTCTGGTCTTATTCCGCAGGTCAGCATAATTGTCGGCGATAATGAGGGCATTGCTGGGTTCCCACCTGCGCTCGCTGACATTGTCATCATGACAACGGCCGGTGCATTGCACCAGGCTGCTCCCCTTGCGGTCAAAGAAGTGTTTGACCAAGAGCTCACGGGCGCTGAACTCGGCGGAGCGGCAGTTCACAGTAATAATGGAACCGCACACGTGGTGGTAGAAAGTGATAGTGCTGCTCTTGCTGCGGCACGTGACGTACTAGGTTATCTACCCATTAACAACCGCGCTGAAACTCCTCGCTCTGAGGCAGACATCATGTCAGGTTCGGTCGCGGAGAATATCACCGCCGCTGACCGCAAGCTCGATGCCATTATTCCTGATGATGATGCCATTGTCTTTGACATGAGCAACGTCGTGGAGGCAATCGTCGATAGCAATTCATTTTTTGAGTTGCAGCCTCAATTCGCACCAAACATGATCACTGGTTTTGCTCGCATTGAAGGCCGCGCCATTGGCGTGGTTGCTAACCAGCCTGCTGCACTTGGTGGCGCACTGGACTCCCGCGCGGCAGAAAAAGCCGCTCGTTTTATCCGCACCTGCGATTTGTTTAACACTCCGGTGGTGACGTTCGTTGACTCCCCTGGCTTTATCCCCTCTCCAGAGGAAGAAACTGCCGGTTTGGTTCGCCGCGCATCGGCTCTTGCTTTTGCCTACGCGGAAACCACAGTAGGAACCATGACGGTGATTTGCCGCAAAGCCATCGGCCCTGCCTTTGTGTTCATGGGCGCCAAGGACCTCGGCGTGGACTTCGCCTATGCGTGGCCGACGGCCAACATCACGGTGGCAACCGAGCTACAAACTGCAGATTCAATCTATGGTTCTGACGCTTCGCCTGAACAAGTAGAAGAATTGGCTGCCAAATTCTCTGGCCCTTACCAAGCTGCGGAGCGTGGCATTGTAGATGCCGTGATTGAACCTGCTTCTACACGTGGCCACCTCATTGAAGGCTTGCGTCTTTTGGAACGCAAGGTTGTTCCACCTATTGCCAAAAAGTACGGCAATATCGTTTTATAAAGCTCATCCAACAGCCGTCCTTAAAGGAATTATTGATATGACTTCACCAACGACACCTTTGTTTAAGGTAGTCAAGGGAAATCCCACGGCAACTGAAATAGCTGCGCTGACAGCAGTTCTTGCACAGTTGTCCACCCAAGCCCGTCGTGATGCCGCCGGTATTGGTACTGGACGCACTGGTGTTTCCGCTCGCGGAGAGCGCAACCTGTGGGGCCGCACCGAAGACCGCTTTAGCTCACAGTTGCAATTTAATCCCTCGGCGTTTAAAAACGTTCGATTCTACTAGTCTCCTTTGTCTACTATGAGACTCGTTTTGGCTTCGCAATCCCCGTCGCGTGCTTCCATTTTGCGTGGCGCAGGCGTGGAGCCGGTTGTGCACCCAGCGGACGTGGATGAAGATGAAATCATCGGCAAGCTAGCGGACGCGCAGCCAGCAGACATTGTGGCTCAGCTGGCGCGAGCAAAGGCCCACGCGGTGGCAATGCACTATCCCACGGATGTGGTCATTGGTGGCGACTCCATGCTGCTGCTTGACGGCGAGCTGCAGGGCAAGCCACACACGCAGGAAGCCACCATCGCACGGTGGGAAAAGCAAGCAGGCAAAACCGCACAATTGCTCACCGGACACTGCATTATCAGCGGCCAACGTGAGTACGTTGAAACCTCTTCTACCCTCATAGAATTCGCTGTTGCCTCCCCCGGTGACATCGCAGCATACGCCGCCACCGGCGAACCATTGCAATGCGCCGGCGCCTTCACCTTGGAAGCGATTGGAGGCTGGTTTATTGACCGAATTGATGGAGACCCTTCTTCGGTCATTGGACTTTCGCTGCCGGTCGTGCGGCGTGCACTGTACTCGTTTGGGCTAGACGTCAGTGCGTTCTGGAACAGAAAGAATAATCGCTAAGATTGACGAGTATGGAAATGAAAGACATGCTCGCTCCGGACCCGATACATCTTCCCAAAGACCCCGCCCAAGACGCCGTGGGCGATAACTCCCCGCTTCAACTTGCCGCCGCGTACCCAGCTAGCCCTTTTGCTTGGGCTGTTTTAGCTGAAGAAGCCCTTGCAAACCTTGCAGAAGACGCAAAGCCTAGCGCAGCGATTACCGCTTACGCCTACGCTCGTACCGGCTACCACCGTGGCCTCGACCGTCTGCGTGCCAACGGCTGGAAGGGATGGGGGCCGGTGCCGCTCGTCCATGAGCCCAATATTGGAGTGCTGCGCGCCATCGCCGCACTCGCGCACGCTGCACAAGCTATTGGCGAGGACGAAGAATACGACCGGCTGCGCCAAATGCTTTCCGATGCCGACCCCACCGCAGTCGGCTCAATCCTAGACCGCTAGCTCAATACGCCGGATTGCCTCCGCGGCAACCTTGTCTTGGATACCCATGTCCAACTCCGAAGTGAATCCCACACACGAGCAGTTGATCTCTCCGAGGACGTAGGTGTCTTTGCCGCTGGGGGCATCGTCAAGCATGAAATCAGCAGTCCAAATAAGCGGAATGTTGTTCCCACCCAGCTTCTGGGCAATAATTGGGCGAGCATGGGCAAACATGTCAATAAGCTCCTGCCACTGCTGCGGGTGATCATAGGAATAGGTTGCACCCGAAAATAGCGTGGCTGAAAAGTTTTCTCCGCCCGCGGCAGGCTTCTTATGGACGACAAACACGGGTTCGGCCCCAACCAAGAGGATGCGAATCTCACCTTCCACAATGCGCGGCATGAAACGCATGTCAACCAACATGCCATTATCGCCTTCAATATATTGCTCACAGAACTGTATGAATTCACCGAGCGTGCGATGTTCAGTGTGATTATCTATCGCTTCTGTGCACTTTATAACAGTCTCTAAGGGTAAAGCGCTGCCGGGAGTGACATTGTGCGCCACCGCCTTATCTGCAATCTGCACCCGCCAAATGCCGGACCCGGTGGAACCGCGATTCTGTTTCAAAACGCGCTCGCCATGAGACAAGGAAGTTGGGAATGTGGCTCGAAAGTCTGCTACATCGTAATAAGCTGCGGTATCAGGAGGAACTAGGCCGGTGTCGTTGAGTTTTACCAAAGCATCTTTAGCGCCATAGGCCATCATTTCCGCCGGTGTAGACATTCCCACCAGTCCCGCAGCAGACAACCTAGTCAAAAGCTCAAAATAGCCGTTTTCACCACCAGGAATATTGCCAGGATTCACGCGGGAAATATAGCCATCGAAGTTAGCGGAAACATATGCAAACAGGTCATCGCTCCACTCTGGGCGATAATACACAACCTCAGAGTGCCAACCAGCTTCTCGAATGGACGTCACAATGGGCATAGTGTCTTTTCGGTGCCCATCAAAGTACTTGTCCGAGCCACCTTCAACTTCAAAAACCACAATTGCCTTGTGCACCGTGTCTCCTTCAAAATGCCGCTTGAATCCCCTACCAACAAAAGAAACTTAGCGCAGAACGTCCCCCGCCGCTAAGCAAGAGGCATGGGATTTAGCTAAGGAATAATTAGGCCAACAAGCGGCGGTTATTTGTAGCGAGCACCACAATTTTTGAGCCTTCGTGACCAAGTTCAACATGGGTTGTAAAATTAACAACCATTAAAGTCCCGTATAGCCACTGAGAGAGGTCGTGCGCGCAATGGAATTTGACCCACATCCGCCCTTCCAAGAGTATGCCCACCCCGAACACCTAGTGTCCGCACCGTGGCTTTCAGCACGTTTAGGTGTGAAAGGCTTACGCCTCGTCGAGGTTAATGAAGACGCCTTGCTTTACGATATCGGTCACATTCCCACCGCTTCGCGCATCAACTTCCACACTGAACTGATGGATCCCACTACCCGGGATGTAGTTAACCCTGAACAATTTGCCGAACTCATGCGGGACAAGGGAATTTCGCGCGATGACACCGTCATTATCTACGGCGACAAATCCAACTGGTGGGCAGCTTATGCTCTGTGGATTTTCAAGCTCTACGGGCATCCCGATGTCCGGCTCCTTGACGGGGGCCGAGACTCATGGATGACGGAAGAACGCGACACGTCTTATGCCGTTCCTACTTATGACCGCAGTGACTACCCTGTTGTGGAACGCAATGATTCGGACCACCGAGTTTTTGTGGGTGAACTCCGGGAAAACATGGATGAATTCACCGTAATTGATACCCGCAGTGCGGCAGAATACGCTGGTGAACCAACACAGAACTCCAGCTTGGGCGATTCTGTTTATGGCACTACTATCCGCCACGGGCACATCCCCGGTGCACACCATGTGCAGTGGAATAAGGCCACCTACCCCAATGCCACGTTCCGCAACCGCGAGCACTTAGAGTCCATCTACGGACCGTTAAATGACGACAACTCCACGACTTGGGCGCTTTATTCCCACCTCGGCGCGCAAAGCGCCCACACTTGGTTTGTTCTTCGTTACCTCTTAGGCTACGACAATGTTCGCAACTACGACGGTTCTTGGGCAGAGTGGGGAAATATGATTGGAATGGACATTGTCTCCGGAACCGCAGGAGTAAATAAACCGGCTCTCTAATTCAGATGCAAGTATCTAGAAGTCATAGAAGGTACTTGCAAAATTTGTTGCCACGACACGGCAACAAATGCCCGTATCAGTACTGGTACGGGCTTTCTTGCTGCTACATTGTTGTAATAATCCAAAATATGAAGGTATTCTCATGTTTTTGTGTGCAACAATGGTTACTGTTTGAGCCATATTTCTAGGAGGACTTTTTAACCGTGGCAATTGAAACCAAGAAGATCACCAAGGTGCTTATTGCAAACCGTGGTGAAATTGCGATCCGCGTCATTCGTGCGGCTCGCGATGCTGGCATTGCATCGGTCGCCGTCTACGCTGAGCCGGACGCTGACGCGCCCTTCGTCTCCTTGGCTGATGAGGCGTTCGCTCTCGGTGGCCAAACCTCGGCTGAGTCCTACCTAGTTGCTGAGAAGATTTTAGACGTAGCTCGTAAATCAGGCGCGGATGCTATCCACCCTGGCTACGGCTTCTTGTCAGAAAACGCTGAATTCGCACAGTCCGTTATTGATGCCGGAATTATCTGGATCGGTCCTTCTCCGCAATCCATTGCTGATTTGGGCGACAAAGTTACTGCCCGCCACATTGCTGAGCGCGCTAACGCACCTATGGCACCTGGAACCAAGGATCCAGTAGACGACGCCGCTGATGTAGAAGCGTTTGCAGATGAACACGGACTTCCTATCGCCATCAAGGCAGCATTCGGCGGCGGTGGCCGCGGCATGAAAGTTGCTTATGAAAAGTCCGAGGTTACTGAACTGTTTGAATCTGCAACACGCGAGGCCGTAACCGCATTCGGCCGCGGTGAGTGTTTTGTGGAGCGCTACTTGGACAAAGCCCGCCACGTAGAGGCACAGGTACTTGCTGACCAGCATGGCAACGTAATCGTCGTGGGTACGCGCGACTGTTCCTTGCAGCGTCGATTCCAAAAACTAGTTGAAGAAGCACCGGCTCCATTCCTCAGCGATGAGCAGCGCGAAGCAATTCACTCCTCCGCTAAGCGCATCTGCCGCGAAGCAGGCTACTACGGCGCCGGCACCGTAGAGTACCTCGTCGGTTCTGATGGGCTCATTTCCTTCCTCGAGGTCAATACCCGCTTGCAGGTAGAACACCCAGTTTCTGAAGAAACAACCGGCTTGGACTTGGTTCGTGAGCAGTTCCGTATCGCGGAAGGTCTTCCGCTGCGAATCACGGAGGATCCTGCTCCTCGCGGCCACGCTTTCGAGTTCCGGATCAATGGTGAGGACGCTGGCTCTGGGTTCATGCCAGCTCCTGGCACAGTCACTAAGTATTCTGAGCCTTCTGGTCCTGGCGTTCGCGTGGATTCCGGCATGCGCGAAGGCACTGTAGTAAGTGGCCAGTTCGATTCCATGGTGGGCAAGCTCATCGTCTGGGGTGAGACACGTGATGAGGCTCTAGCTCGCTCCAAGCGTGCTTTGGAAGAATACATTGTTGAGGGTTTGCCCACAGTTATTCCATTTCACAAGGCCATCATTGCTGATCCAGCCTTTGTCGGTGACGGTACCAAGTTCGACGTCTACACCAAGTGGATTGAAGAAGAATGGGTCAATACCGTTGAGCCATACGTCGACGCTGCTGAGCTTGCAGAAGAGTCAGAAGAACTGCCAGCACAGAAGTTCATTGTCGAGGTTGATGGCCGCCGCGTCGAAGTCGCTTTGCCTGGGAACTTTGCAGTCGGTGCAGGTGCGGCTACGAAGAAGAAGCCAAAAAAGCGTCGCGGTGCCGGCGCGAAGGCAGCCGTTTCCGGAGACGCCGTGGTGGCTCCGATGCAGGGTACCGTTATCAAAGTCAACGTTGAAAACGGCCAGCATGTGGAAGAAGGCGACATCGTCTGCGTTTTGGAAGCCATGAAGATGGAAAACCCAGTCAAGGCGCATAAGTCCGGTATCGTCTCTGGCCTAGCCGTCGAAACCGGCTCTCAAGTCAACAAGGGCAATCCTTTAATGGAGCTAAAGTAGCTCCTACAGGAAATAAGTGAAGATATGTAGTGTGGAAGCTATGGATCTTTCACGAGTCAACGATTCTTCACTTCATCTTCGCCCCGCCACAGAGCACGACCGCACCTATATGGTGCGGTTGCACTATTTAGCCATGGTGATGGGCGATGAATTCGCACACCTCGACGAATCCAACCCCACGGAGACTGCTAAGTACGTCAACCAGTGGTCTCCGCAGCGCGATGGCGGTGTCATTGCAGTGTCGGATTTATCCGTTCCTGCTGGGGGCGCTTGGTTGCGTTATTTCACTGGGCCGGATAAAGGTTCCGGGTACCTCGGGGCACTTGATCCCAAGGCAGATCCAGCTGATACATCGCAGTGGCTGACATCTTATGACCCAGTGCGTATTCCTGAGCTCGCCATTGCCGTAGAGCGCCGCTATGCTGGCCGCGGGTTGGGGGCAATGCTTATCGATGCCACCTGCGAGCTCGCCAAGTCGCAGCAGGCTCCTGCAGTGTGTCTATGGGTAGATCCAAATAACCCGCGCGCACGCCGCCTTTATGAGGCACAAGGGTTTATAGACACCACACGTCCCGATACTATGGTCAAATTCTTTTAGGTAGCAATATAAATAGCACCGGCCCCGCTGTGAGCGGGGCCGGTGCTATTTATTATGTCGACTTATTTGATAACAGCGATGAGGTCGCCACCTTCGACTGTGGTTGCCTTGCCAATGGCGACGCGTTCAATAACGCCGTCCTTGGTGGCAGAGATGCTTGCTTCCATCTTCATTGCTTCGATGACAGCAACTGGGTCACCGGCCTTGACTTCATCGCCAGGCTCAACAACTGGGTTGACCACACCAGCAAATGGCGCTGCAACGTGGGAGTCATTGCCTGCCTCTGCCTTCTCAGCCGTGACGGTGGTTGATTCCACGGTGTTGTCACGAACCTTCAGCGGACGAATCTGACCGTTGACGTTCATGATGACTAAGCGCATACCCTTTTCATCAGGCTCACCCACAGCATCCAAACGAACCACCATGTGGTTGAGGTTGGAGCGGTGATTTTCGGTGGAATCCTCAGGGAAGAAGTGGACAATGCGCTCTTCGCCCTCGGTGAGACCGTAGAAGAACTCAGCATCATTAAGCGCCTCGGTGTTACCGAAACGACGGCGGAATTCATTGAACTGCTCGAACTGCTTCGGGAAGAGAAGACGGTTCAATGCAGAGCGACGAACATCTGAATCATCCGATTCGAGCTTGCTTTCTTCCTCAGCAGGGATCTCTGTCAGCTTCAGCTCACCTGGGTGGCCAGACAAGATCTTGTCACGCAATGGTGGCCAGCCGCCTGGAGGCGTACCCAGCTCACCACGCAAGAAGGCAATAACAGAATCTGGAATGTCGTACTTGGTTGGGTTTTCCTCGAACTCTGCAGGATCCACACCTGCACCCACTAGGTGCAGCGCGAGGTCTCCTACAACCTTCGAAGAAGGCGTTACCTTGGTAGGACGGCCAAGCATTTCGTTCACAGCCGCATAGTTGTTTTCAATAACCTCAAAGCGGTCTGCAAGACCCAAGGCCGACGCCTGGGCGCGCAAGTTGGACAGCTGTCCACCCGGAATTTCGTGGGTGTAGACGCGACCAGTTGGTCCCGGAATACCGTTTTCAAATGGTGCATAAAGCTGACGAACAGCTTCCCAGTATGGCTCTAGGCTGCAGATTGCGTCGAGGTCAAGACCCGTGTCGCGGCTGGAGTTGGAGAACGCTGCGACGATGGCAGACAACGATGGCTGAGAGGTGGTGCCTGCCAAAGGAGCCGAAGCACCATCAACGGCGTCGGCACCAGCCAAAGCGGCAGCATAGTAGGTAGCCAACTGGCCACCCGCGGTGTCGTGGGTGTGAACGTGAACCGGCAAATCGAAGTTCTTGCGCAGTTCTGTCACCAGCTTGGATGCAGACTCTGGACGCAGCAGACCGGCCATGTCCTTAATAGCCAGAACGTGTGCACCGGACTTAACAATTGTCTCAGCAAGCTTGAGGTAGTAGTCCAGCGTGTAGAGCTTTTCGTTCGGGCTGCACATATCGCCGGAGTATGCCATGGCAACTTCTGCGATTGTCGTGTTGGTCTCCAGCACGGCCTCAATAGCAGGCGCCATCTGGGAAACATCGTTAAGCGCATCGAAGATACGGAAAACGTCAACGCCGGACTTAGCTGCCTCTTGAACGAATGCGCGGCACACGCTGTTTGGATAAGGCGTGTAACCCACAGTATTGCGACCACGCAGCAACATCTGAATGTTGATGTTTGGAACTGCCTCACGAAGCAGGTCCAAGCGCTGCCATGGGTCTTCATGGAGGAAGCGCATTGCAACGTCGAATGTTGCACCGCCCCACGCCTCCACGGAGTACAACTGTGGAGTTTGACGTGCCACATGCTCTGCCGCTGTGATCAGTGCGGTGCCGCGAACGCGAGTTGCCAGCAGCGACTGGTGTGCGTCACGGAAAGTAGTGTCTGTGATGGCAAGAGCAGACTGCTCACGAAGCTTCTTGGCAAAGCCCACAGGACCTAGCTCAAGCAGCTCATCACGAGAACCACGTGGAAGCTCACCGTTGTCACGGTCTAGCTTTGGCAACTTATCAAATGGGCGCAGCGACGTTGGGCGCTTACCATTCGGACGGTTGACGGTGACATCAGCCAAGTACTCGATAATGCGGTCTTGTTCTGTTGAAGCCGAAGGAGCCTGCAACAGATGAGGGTGATCCGTGATGAAACCGGTATCAATGCGCTTGTCAGTGAAGTCTGGCTCACGCAACAGCGCGCGCAGGTAACCGATATTGGTTGCAACACCAGCAACCTTGAATTCCTTCAACGCACGGCTAGCACGCTGCACGGCCTGCTGGAAATCCTTGCCGCGGCAAGTCATCTTGACCAACAAAGAGTCAAAGTTAGGCGAAATCTCCGCACCTACGGATGTTGCACCATCGAGACGAACACCTGCGCCACCTGGCGAACGGTACGAGGTCAAAGTACCGGTATCTGGCCTAAAGTCATTGGTCGGATCTTCAGTGGTGATACGGCACTGCAAAGCGAAACCATTGATGGCGACCTTTTCTTGGGAAAGACCGAGGTCCTCCAGAGAAGCACCAGCTGCAATGAGCATCTGCGACTTCACAATGTCCACACCAGTGACTTCTTCTGTCACGGTATGTTCCACCTGCACACGCGGGTTCATCTCAATAAACACGTGATTTCCGCGCTCATCAACCAAGAACTCGACAGTACCGGCGCCTTCGTAGTTGATGTGCTCACAGAAGCGAACGGCATCAGCACATATGCGGTCACGCAAATCTTTATCGAGGAAAGGTGCAGGCGCAATCTCAACGACCTTCTGGTGACGACGCTGCACAGAGCAGTCGCGCTCGAAGAGGTGCATAACATTGCCCTGCGAGTCAGCCAGAATCTGAACCTCGATGTGCTGTGGCTTGATAACTGCCGTTTCTAGATAGACGCTTCCGTCGCCAAAAGCAGCCTCAGCCTCACGGGAGGCTTCCATGACGCGATCTTTGAAAACGTCTTCGCTCTCGATGAAACGCATACCGCGTCCGCCACCACCGGCCACAGCCTTGACGAAGATTGGGTACTGGAAGTCTTTAGAGAACTCCAAAAGCTCATCTGGATCAGTAGAAGCTTTGGAGTCCTTCAGAGTTGGCAGACCTGCTGCTTCAGCAGCTTCCACAGCGGCTGCCTTATCACCAGTAAGCTCTAGGGTCTCCGGGGTTGGACCGATGAACTTAATTCCGTTCTCAACACACGCACGTGCCAAATCAGCACGCTCAGAAAGGAAACCGTAGCCTGGGTAGATAGCATCTGCGCCGGACTTCTTAGCAGCGCGGATTACCTCATTAATATCCAGGTACGCTTTCACCGGCTGTCCTTCAGTACCAATGCGTACTGCTTCATCAGCGAACGCACGGTGGAAGGAATTGCGGTCTTCACGCGGGTAGATAGCTACGGTCTTAGCACCGGTTTCATACGCAGCACGGAATGCACGCACCGCAATTTCACCACGGTTGGCAACCAGAACTTTATTAAAGGATGGGAGCGAAGATTCAGCCACTTCGTTGCCTTTCGATATTTTCGTTTCCCCACCAACCCACAGACGTATAGCCCACCGATCGATGAGTGATCATAAACCTGAATAAACTTATTCAGACGACCCAGAACATATTTAACTATACGTTGCCCACTTCACCTGTGAGCTATACTCCCCCAAAAAATCAATTGGGATCTTCGTCTCTTTCTGGCCAGCGAAAATGCCCGAGTCAAATACCCCCGGGCAAATTTTCCTGGCACAAAGGTACGCTCAAGTACCCCCAAATTAGATGGACTTCGGCGGAACTGGGCGCTGTTCAGCTCCAACGTAAGCCGAAAGTGGGCAAATCAATGAATTGTTCTCATTCTGCTCAACAATATGCGCGGTCCAGCCGGTGATTCGGGACATCACGAAGATTGGAGTAAAAAATTCAATGGGGAAACCAAGAATGTAGTAGGCCGGCCCCGTCGGAAAGTCCAAGTTGGGCTTAATCTTGATCGACGTGTTTTCCTCCATGGTTTTTGCCAGGATATCGTACATTTCTATCCACTTGGTCTGACCATGGGTTTCCGCAAGTTCCTTGAATGCAGCCTCCATGGTTGGGACACGGGAGTCACCCTTTTTATACACTCGGTGACCGAATCCCATAACCAGTTCCTTGTTGGCGAGCTTGTCTTTGGCCCACTGCTCAGCCTTGGCAGGGTCATCAATTTCCAGCATGTCGTGCATAACGGCTTCATTTGCACCACCATGAAGTGGTCCCTTGAGCGCGCCGATTGCAGCGACCACTGCCGAGTAGGTATCAGACATTGTCGATGTAACCACACGACCCGTGAACGTAGATGCATTGAATGAGTGCTCTGCGTAGAGGATGAGAGACTTATCGAATGCCTCGATGTCCGCACGAGAATTCGCAGGTGAACCTTCGCCGTCACCGAATACCATCCACAAGAAGTTCTCAGCAAAACCTTTCTTACGGTCAGGTTCGATGTAGCCTTTTCCTTGGCGTCGGCGGATATCGAGGGCCACGATAGTTGGCAGTTTCGCCATCAGCTCCAATGCCGCGTGCCGGATATGGTCGGAGTCGCGGGTGTATTCATCCGGATCTTGCGCGCCGATGAAAGAAACAGCTGTGCGCAGCACGTCCATCGGGTGACACGAAAGAGGCATAGACATGATCAGGTCAATGAGGTGGCGGTCGATGTGACGCAGTGCTTTTTCACGGGCAGAAAAGCGAATCAGAGAGTCTTGATTAGGCAGTTCACCATTCCATAGGAGGTAAGCAACTTCCTCAAAGGTGCAGTATCGTGCCAGTTCCTGAACAGGATACCCTCGGTATGTCAATGAGTTGGTTTCTGGAACCACCTTGGATACGGCAGTCTCATCTACGACAACGCCGTAGAGGCCTTTGCGGATTTGTGGTGTCTCAGTCATGGGGTTTTCCTTTCTCAAAGGTACAAAAACGGTAAGACGGTTGTGACTAGAACGTCGTTCGATAGTTATCAGCGGAGTAGGTAAACACCGACTGATCGAAGGAGTTGTACTCGTTGTAGCGGACCAACTCGTATAAGCGAGAGCGATGTTGCATTCGTTCCAACCATTCACTTTGGATGCCGCGTGCTCCGAGTTCTCTGAGGAACTCTTCTGTGGCTCCCATGGCCACACGGAACGTGGAAACCGGCCAGATGACTGCGTTATAGCCGATCTCTTCGAGCTGCTGGGCACTGAGTAGTTCGGTTTTCCCGAACTCGGTCATGTTGGCCAAAAGCGGTGTAGAAACTGCAGCTCGGAACTTTTCAAAATCTTCCGGTGAATACAATGCCTCGGTGAAAATCATGTCCGCACCAGCATCGGCATAGGCCTTTGCTCGACGGATGGCTTCATCGATGCCATGAATTCCTGCCGCATCTGTACGAGCACAAATTATGAAATTCGGATCTCTGCGCTCGTTGACCGCCGCCTTGATTCGGCGAACCATGACATCGAGGTCGACGACTTCCTTGCCATCTAGATGACCACACCGCTTAGGATTGATCTGATCCTCTAGGTGACATCCGGCTAGGCCTGCGTCTTCGAGAGCCGCAATGGTACGTGCTGCTGACATGGGTTCACCGAAGCCTGTATCTGCATCGACAAGCACTGGCAAGTCGGTTACGCGAGCAATCTGGCCGGAGCGAGCTGCAACCTCCGAAAGGGTAGTGAGCCCAATATCTGGCAATCCCAGGTCATTTGCAAGTACTGCTCCGGAGATATATACGCCCTCGAATCCACCGAGATCCTGAATCAAGCGTGCCGTCAGGGGGTTGAAAGCACCCGGAAGCTTGGTAATTTCGGCTGACTCTAGGTTTTTTCGGAATGCAGCTCGCTTGTCTGCGCTGCTTACTGTGGAGCTAAATAATCCTGGCATTTAGAAAATCCCTTCTGGCGTTTCGGGTGCCTGTGCGAGGACCGAATTGTCAAAGACAATATTCAGCTCGCTGAGATCTTGTAGATTCTCTAGATCTTGCACCGCGGCTAAGAAACGGTCTTGTTCCTCTTGCGCAACCAGACCATTCGCAAGTGTGCGGAACTTAGTGATGTATTGCTCGCGGGCAAATGGGCGTGCTCCCAATGGGTGCGCGTCGGTGACGGCCATCTCATCCTCAACTACTGTGCCATCTGTGAAAGTGATGACCGCACGAGCACCGAATGCTTTCTCATTCGGATCATGCGAGTGATAGCGACGGGTCCATTCCTCATCTTCCACCGTGGAGATCTTGTGCCACAAGGTGATGGTCTCTTCCCTATTCGCACGCTCTGGAGAATAGGAATCCACGTGATGCCAAGTACCGTCTTCCAAAGCTACGGCGAAGATATACATGATGGAGTGATCAAGGGTTTCTCGTGACGCCTGCGGGTCCATCTTCTGCGGATCATTGGCACCAGTACCAATGACGTAGTGAGTATGGTGAGACGTGTGGAGAACAATTGACTCAATATCCGCGGTTTCTAGGCCCTTTTCTTCGAGCGTCTTTTTCATCCGGCGGGCTAGGTCAATGGGGGCTTGGGACTGGTACTCCGCGGAGTGTTCCTTGGTATAGGTGTCCAGAATTGCACGTTTTTCCTCGCCCTTTTCTGGCAACGGAACTGTGTAGGTCCGGTCGGGTGAATGCAGCATCCATGCAATGAAGCCGTCTTCGCCTTCCCAGATAGGCGCGGGGGCACCCTCACCGCGCATGGCCCTGTCGACTGCCTCGATGGCCATCTTGCCGGCAAACGCTGGTGCGTACGCTTTCCACGAGGAGATAAGTCCCTTGCGCGACTGCCGAGTAGCCGTAGTTGTGTGCAAAGCTTGGCCGATGGCTTGATAAATAGTCTCGACGTCCAAGTCCAAAAGGGTTCCCAGACCAGCAGCTACTGATGGGCCGAGATGCGCGACGTGGTCAATTTTGTGTTCGTGTAAGCATATTCCCTTTACCAAATTGACCTGGATTTCATACGCTGTAGCGATTGCGCGGATGAGCGTCTTTCCGTCTACTCCCTTGTGCTGTGCGACCGCGATAAGTGGTGGAATGTTGTCGCCTGGATGGGAGTATTCGGCGGCAAGGAATGTGTCATGGAAATCCAGCTCGCGTACCGCGGTACCGTTGGCAAGCGCTGCCCATTCTGCGGAGTACCTACCATCGATACCAAATACGGTGGCACCGCCGTTTTCTACTTGGTGCCCTTGAGCCATCACTCGCGCGGAGGTCACCGGCTTGCGCGGAACAGAAGCCACAGCGACCGCCGCATTGTCGATGATGCGGTTGATAATCATCTCTGTGGTTTCTGCGCCAACTTCGACTGGATCCGCTGCTACTTGAGCGATTTTGTACGCCAAGTGCTCCTCACGGGGAAAGTCTTCCGCTGATTTGTGTGTACGTACTGAATGATGAAGCATTGTGTGTCCGCACCGCCCTTTCTCTTCGATTCGTTTCCAGAAGTTAATGCGTTACACATCACACTAGGAAAATTAAGAGATCTACAACATAGTTGCAAAGTTGCAAAAAGATGTGACATGAGCTTTGCACTTATGTAAAACTTGTAAAATTAGCTGGTAAAACCAATTTCCCAAAGAGGAACGATTATGAATAAGCATTTCGCGGGGGCACGGATCCATGCGTTGCGCAAGGCGAATGACCTCACTCAAGTGGCCATGGCTAAGCAGCTCGAGTTGTCCACTAGCTACTTGAATCAACTTGAAAACAACCAACGCCCACTCACCGTGACCGTTCTCATGCAGCTGTGTGAGACTTTCGATGTCACTCCTGCCTATTTTTCTTCTCAACAAGATCTCCGCTTGCTCGCTGATCTACAACAGCTCTTTCCGGGGAGTGAGGAAGACACTCTGCGAGAAATGATCGATCGTTTTCCTGCGCTTATTCCACGGTTCCGGGAACTAGCGGCAGCAGGCTCCCCTGCCACCACGCCCTCAGCGTTCCACAGGGTCCGTGATTTCTTCTTTGAAGCCCACAATTACATCGATGAGCTTGACGTTTTAGGAGAAGAACTTGCGACCAAGATGGAGAGCAAGTTCAACCGCTTGGGCCAACTGGCCACGATCATGGATAAGGAACTAGGCATTTGGGTGCGGTTTGGCCGCGATGAGCAGTCAACACGCCACGTATTCGATCCCCAAACCAGAGAGCTTTCTTTACAAGCAGGACTTAGCGATGCCCAATTGGTCTTCGAAATTGCCCTCCAGTACTGCTTACATGCACACAAGGAAGTCATCGACAGCCTAGTTGCCGAATTCAGCGATGATACGGCGCGCCAACAGGCAACCTATGGTCTAGCCCAATACTTCGCAGCATCTGCGGTTATGCCCTATTCGCGTTTCTTGGACACTGTAGAAAACAGCCGTTATGACGTCGACAGAGTGAAATCTGTATTTGGCACGAGCTTTGAAAGCACAGCACAGCGCATGGTCACGTTACAACGACCGGGAGCGCGCGGAATTCCATTAGTTTTTATCCGCACCGACCGCGCGGGAAATATTTCCAAACGCCAATCTTCCACAGCATTTCACTTCTCACGCACTGGGGGATCGTGTCCGTTGTGGGTGGTTCACCGTGCATTCGAAACGCCAAACCGGATCACTCGCCAAGTTGCTACCATGCCGGATGGGCATGCGTATTTATGGATAGCTCGGCATGTGCAAAGCCCAATGCGTTCATTTGGTGCACCACGCAAAGAATTTGCTGTAGCTCTAGGGTGTGATGTCTCCCAAGCCGACAAGTTGATTTACGCCGATACGCTGAATCTTTTACCTTCAGCGGCTACTCCTATTGGTCCGGGCTGTACTGCTTGTCCACGTCATGAATGCCCGCAGCGGGCGTTTCCGCAAATCGGACATTCCTTAAAATTGATCTCACAAGGACCAACAGTATGGCGATTTAAGCCAAGTCATCGTGGGTCACCAAGCGACGTGCCGCCTCTGTGATAGACCCAGAAAGGGAAGGATAGACCGCAAAAGTATCAGCCAATTGCTTCACCGTAAGTTGATTGGTCACCGCCACCGCAACGGGCAAAATCAGCTCAGACGCAGTGGGTGCTACTATCACGCCACCGATAATGCGCCCAGAAGCAGAGCGACAAAATAGCTTGACGAATCCATGCCGCAACGAGCGCATTTTTGCACGCGGATTGGTGGTCAACGGCATAGTTATGGTGCGAGCGTCTTCCATGCCTTCTTCAATATCTTTCTGAGTGATACCCACTGCAGCAATTTCCGGACGCGTAAACACCGCCGTTGCCACCGTCTTTAACCGCAGTGGGGAGACTCCCTCTCCTAGAGAGTGATACATAGCGATACGCCCTTGCATCGCGGCAACCGAAGCCAAGGGAAAGAGATCAGAGCAATCACCGGCTGCATAAATGCCAGGAATATTCGTACGCGATACGCGATCTACTTTGATATGCCCGGATTCAGAACGCTCGACCCCAACGTTTTCTAGACCCAAATTGTCGGTATTTGGAATTGAACCAATGGACATAATGGCGTGAGAGCCAAAGATTTCCCTACCGTCGGCAGTTTTTACCACTACTCCACCATCATCGGTGCGAGTCACGGAATCCACACGACCATTTTTCTCTAGCTCTACTCCGCGCTCAGCCAACACTTCTTCGAGGACATCGGCAGCATCTGCATCATCATGAGGCAAAATTCGATCCCGTGACGCTACCATGGTGACTTTCACGCCTAGCTCAGCAAAAGCTGACACCAACTCGGCACCCGTGACACCGGAACCAACAACAATCAAATGCTCGGGTAGCTCCTGCAGGTTGTATACCTGTTGCCACGTGAGAATTCTTTCTCCATCTGGCTGCGCACCTGCGAGAATTCGCGGTGAAGCGCCCGTTGCAATGAGCACCAATTCAGCGTCTAGGACTTCTTTGTCAGAAGTATCATTGTGGACAACCGTTACTTTGTGCCCGGCAATAGCATTAGCATTTTGGTCTGTGCCAAAGTAGGCGCGACCATTGATAACGCGAACACCAGCCTTTTCCATGCTGTCACGGACATCCGCAGACTGTTTCCCCGCTAAGGCCTGTACGCGCTCATTGAGCAAAGCGATGTTCAAATTCGCTTCACCAATTTCTTGGTTAAGCCCCATGTCGTCCGCCCGCCGCAAGTCAGTTTTAATGTTTGCGCCCGCGATAAAAGACTTCGAAGGGACACAATCCAATAAAACACTGGATCCACCCATGCCTTGATCTTCTACAATCGTGATGTCTGCGCCGTATTTTGAGCCTGCTAAAGCTGCTTCATAGCCCGCCGGACCACCGCCGATAATGACAATTCGTTTGGAATGCTGGGACATAGTAACCGAAAGACTCCTTGTAAGGGCACAATCGCTTTGTAAATAAGCTTGCTTTCAAGTCTACTTACCACGGATTGAAACTTCTTCCAGCCACATCTCCTGCCACGTCCGCTACGCCAATTATTTGTCCATTCGAATGCCCGTAGCAAACTGCGAAATTACAGAGCCGAACAGCTTAATGCCCACTCCGATGGCGCGTTCATCAACAACTAGATCTCCTTGGTGCAGGTCGTGCGTCTCTCCTTCACCCGACCAGCATCCCAAGCGCACCATTGCTCCTGGCACATGTTCCAAGTACCACGAAAAATCCTCACCACCGGACGATTGCGGAGCTTGCACAACTGCTTGCGGATCAACCGCACTGGCCGCAGCTGCGACTAGAGCGGTCGCGACATCATCGTTAAGCACTGGTGGCACGCCGCGGTGATAAGTCAAGTGATGTTCCACGCCCACGGGAGCTAAAACTTGCTCAACAAGCTGCGTAAACAGGCCCTGCATCTCCCGCCAAATAGCTATATCAGCAGTGCGGATGGTTCCCGAAAGGGTTCCCGCTTGCGGCATAGCATTTGGTGCAAAACCAGCATTGATAGAGCCAAAAACTAAAACAGTACCGGTACGGGGATCCACCCGTCGTGAGAGCAGACCCGGCAGGTCAGTGACTACCTTAGATAAACCATAAATGACATCGGCAGAAAGATGCGGACGAGAAGTATGGCCCCCTGGACCAGTGATTTCAAGTTCCACTATGTCAGTGGCAGAAGTAATGGCACCCGTGCGAACGCCGATCTTTCCCACCCGAATCTTCGGTTCTACATGAACGGCAAAAATGGAGTGTACGTCTTGTAATGCACCATATGAAATAACGTCCGTGGCACCACCGACCCATACTTCCTCAGCGGGTTGGAAAATAACACGAACTCCAATATCCAAGCCCCACTGCTGTTCAAAATCAGCTATCGCACAGGCAAGACCCAGCGCAATTGTGGTGTGCACATCATGGCCGCAGGCATGCGCTACGCCTGGGACTTCTGAGGTGAACTCTAAGCCAGAGACTTCTTGAATGGGTAAAGCGTCAATATCGCCCCGAAACGCAATGCGACCTTCGTCGGTATCTGGGCCAATATCAACGTGGAGACCAGTTTCCGGATAACGGACGGCCTGCAGTCCGTACTCAGCGAGAATCTTGACTAAGAAATTGGTGGTATTAAATTCCTGGTTGGATGTCTCTGGGTGGCGGTGAATATGGCGGCGCCAGCCGATGACATCTGCGCGGTGCGTGTCAAACCATTGGCAGACAAACTCCACGATTGTCGGACTGGTCATAGCCGGTCTCCTCTTCAGCTCGCCTGGCCGCAGGACGCGGTCGTGATTCATCTGGAATCATCCTACAACTAGACCATGCTGTTCAGTAAACGGGGCTACGTTCTACATTCAATTACGGCAAGTCACTACACCGTAATTCCGGTGGCAATACAACGTTTTAGTTCAATGTAGTGTGCAGAAAAGGCACGTATGTCAGATTTCTCACAAATCAGCGGCTCAGAATCACGTGCATATTCCACCGTCCAGTTCTCAGCGCCACAATATTTCAAAGCAGGCAAGCGCGAGGATTGCGCACTTTCTGATTCAGGCAACAATAACTCTGGTGGAACTTCCAACGCATGTGCCAATTTATAGACGGTAGAGAGCACGGGGTCCGCACTAGTCCCAGAGTTATTCTCATTGCGTTCTAAATTCAGCAGTTGGCTTCGTGAAATTCCGGATATCTCAGCCAGGGCAATTTGTGACATCCCCCGCAGCTTTCGAATTTCCCGAAGATTATGAGCAAATCTAAAACCGAAACCTGCCCAAAAAAGTTGTTCTAGTTCCCCCGCCATTTTCTCCCCCATGCGGTATCAGCTGTAGCCTCAGCGAGGTCCCGCACCCCCGTACGAGACTCGCTTTCTTCTGCCCCCAGCTTAAAACACAGACCGATTACCCGCAGCGTGGCAACGTATTATTCCAGTTAGAGGTCGATATTGCGTGGGCCGTACAGTCGGTCACCGGCGTCACCTAGACCGGGGATGATGTAGGCATCATCGTTAAGCTCTGCATCAATGCAAGCGGTAACAAGCCGCACAGGGAAGCCAGAATCCTGCAAAGCATCAACGCCAGGTTGCGCAGAAATAATGCAGATAGCCACGATATCTGTGGCACCGCGTTCTGCCAGCAATTCTAGAGAGTGCAACAGCGAACCTCCCGTTGCCAGCATTGGATCTACCAAAAATACGGTGCGGTCACTCAAGTCATCCGGCAAGGCTTCTAGGTAAGGCACAGGCTCATGAGTTTCTTCGTTCCGCGCCATTCCAATAAAGCCAACTTCTGCATCGCGAATCATGGACAGTGCAGGGTCGATCATGCCCAAGCCAGCACGAATAATAGGAACAATAATCGGCGGATGAGCCAAGCGAGTTCCCTGTGCGACAGCAACTGGAGTACGGCAATCGAAGTGTTCTACTTCCAAATCGCGCGCGGCTTCGTACACAAGCATTGCAGCCAAGTCCGCCAAAGCTGCACGAAAAGCCGAGTTATTACTCCTCTCATCACGCATGATGGTGAGACGAGAAGCTGCTAAGGGGTGATCTACGATGCGAATTTCCATAACCCTCATCGTATTAGTCCCTGCAGTCATTGTGCATGGGTCTATAAGGGAATTTTTTATTTTTGGGAACCTTTAGGGCAAAACTTCGGTCTGTTTAAAGTATGAGGACTTTTCATTTAGACCCCGATGTAACCCGTCAACTTGCTCGCGATGTAGAAAACGGATCCCATTTCTCCAATCCTTCTCCACCTCCTCTTCCAGCGTCTGCCTCCGTCGAGGACTTTTATTCTGCGCTGGCTGCGGCGATGTCAAATGTGCATCAACGCAGGTCCACATTGAGCGATGATCTTCGCCATGTTGCTGAGGTTGGCTTCGCTACTGTTCGCACTGCCCAGCTTGCCGATGCCACCTCGGCTTCCCAATTCAACACCCAGGGGGTGTAGACCGTGTTTCCTGTGGTTTCGACTTTGCATAAGATAGCTGCTCTTAATCCCACACCACTTCCCGCACTTTCTGCACCCACGCTGCCCGATGTCTCCGCGGTAGCTCCCTTAGCCAACATTACCGGCGGAGATCCACAGAAATTGCTGGCTAAGTTTCAGCAATTGGCTGCAGACCACACGGCGTTAGACAACATTGCGCATACTTCCCGTGGTCTGATCCAACACGCAATAGGTGACTTGGTCACACTTGCTGTAGAACTACTTCACCGGGCTATTCCATTTGCCGTTGGTTTGATGTCTCCACTGCCCGGCGCGCAACTAGGGGCACAAGCAGGACTTAAGGGTTTGGCAACCGGGTATCTCGCCCGTGCATTCGCTAGGATCAATCAATTGCAGATGGAGCTTCAACAATTAATTTTGCCCTTACAGAAAATCTCTAATCAAGACACATCTTCTGCGTTTTCTACGGCACCAATTGGTTCCGCTCCGCTGATGAGTGCAACCTCTGCGTCTTCTAGTTCCGTGCAACCCGCACAGGGTGCGGGGGCAAAAGCTGTCGATGCCGCCTTGGCTCAAGTCGGAACTCCCTATGTATGGGGCGGCACCAATTCATCTGGTTTCGACTGCTCTGGTCTCACCCAATACGCATGGCGCCAAGCAGGTGTTGAACTACCCCGCTTGGCACAAGAACAAACAGTTGGGCGGCAAGTACAGGCACACGAGCTTGTCAAAGGAGATCTCGTGGTGTGGGAGGGCCACGTGGCCATGTACGCCGGAGACGGAAAGATTGTGGAAGCGGGAAGCCCCGTGCAAGTAAATCCCCTTCGTACTAGCAACATGGGTATGGCATTCAAGGGCTTTTGGCGCCCAACTGGATAGTAGTTGGGTAAACTGATTCGCCATGAGCACCCGCGCGATTGTTCCAATTAAATTTTCCCTGACTGAAGGTGATTTCTACACACTGTGGGCACCGAAATGGCGTCAACAAGGTACTGAATGGCAAGCATTATTAGGTGATGACACCTCAATCTTGGCTTTTCACACAGAGGCTGATTTGCTGGCCTACATTGAATCATCCACACGACATGATCTCAGCGATCATCCTCAGTGGGCTGAATTCAATGCACAGCCGGCACACCGAGTTTCTCCTGACAAACGCCACGTTTTTGACTTCATTGGCCTCCCCAATAAGCTGGCGGACCGCCCCAGCCATGAAAACGTTACAACGGTTGCACGTTGTTTTGATATGGCTGAAGTTATGGCACAAGTTGCCGGTGCACAGCAGACGTCGATTTTCTTTGCCAGCCATTCCTTGCTGCGCAATGCGAGCCGCGGTTTTGACCATTTTTCCGGCGATCAAGGACTCAAGGAATGGACTGCTATTGGACGCGTAGTAGCGGCCAACTGGGCTGATGTCGTCAAGGAGCTTGATGAGTATATCCGAGTAGTTCCGTCCACTGACTTTTCTGAAGAAGTTCGCACGGAGAATGCAGCGCGTATCTTGTCCGCTACTTCTGCTGCCGAGCAAGAACAAAAGAATGCTGCTGCTCTGCGCAAGGCACAAGCAGAAGCAGCAGATCCTTATGATCGCTCCCCGTGGGCTGCTGCCGGAATCGACCCTATTAAAATCACTGTTGACTCCAAGTCGGTGTACACACTTCGCACTTATGTGGATTCTAAACCCGTCTTTCTAGGCAAGTGGGGTGAGATTTTTACTTTCCCTGCTCCCAAGCAACTTCTGCGATGGATCATGGAAAACGATGATCATGACCTTGCAAAGGTAGTTACATGGGAAGATGTTGTCACTGCTGCCAACGCTGGCGAGTTGGAGGTCACCGTGCACCCTGATAACCAGTACACCTTCACTGGACTAGCACGCGATATTGCCAAGGACCCAGAAACTGTCGACACAGAACAGATGGCTCGTTGCTATGAAGTCTGTGCAGACGCCGCAGACTGGGCAGCCGATGACTCCATCAATTCTTATATGTTGGCCAACCCTCGTTTCCAGGACTTCCTCGGCTATATGCTGGGCTCTACCCAAACCGTCGGTTATGTTCCTGCCAAGCCTTATTCAGATCATGCAGAGGCCTGGAGCGGCTTAGAGCACATGTTGCAAAAACGCTTCTCTAAGTTCTAATCATCACGAACTATCTGTGAGGTATGAGCTGGTTTTCCGCACCACCGGCTCTCCCCACCCATAGGGAAATGTATCGGGGGCTATCTCTGGTGGCCACGTACCGAAGTTCGCCAAGTACTCTACGTCTTCCCATGTGAGAATGCGGCCAGCGGAAAGAGCGGCATCGTAAAGCGTTCTTTTTGTTGGAGAAGCCAGCACCGCAAAGCCCATTTGTACTTCGTAGCACGGTGTATCACCTACAACACGACCCACAAGTTCACTGCCGATGGCATGGCACTGAGCTTGCGGGTCTAATGCAAGGGCTTGATACAAATTAGGTGCGCACTGTGACCGCATACCTATACCTTGATTCCTGTAATTCTAGCGGCGGCTAAGCAACGCGATTACTCCAGCACTGGCAGCACCCAAGGCAGCACCAATGCCTAGGGAAGTCTTCGCAGATGGCCTCGTAGTAGCCTGCTGACGCACACGGATGACAGCCGGTGCAGGTACCTGTGGTTTCGTCTCTGCGAGGGCGGTTGGTGTGGTCGCAGTCCACGCAGATACATACAGCACCACACGCCAAATCAGATACATCATGATCATCAAAACGATGACAGGGCCGAATACTGCACCAGCGGGGTTACCCGTCGCAGAACCAATGATAAAGGTGGACAATTGCTTAATTAGCTCCAGCGCCACTGCGCCCAGTGCTGCACCCTTAATACCAGCTTTCATTGGGACTTTGCGGCGTGGAAGTGCTACCACCATCCACCACATGACAAGGAAATTAGCTAGAAGACCAACGGTAATGCCCACGATGAACAAAACCCAGTTCATTCCTGGGAATCCTTCAATACCCATCCATTCAAAGACGGTGGCGATGATTCCAGAAGAGCCCAATGCAGTCACGCCAAAGGCGACGATGAGTGCTACTAACATACCCAACAGGCGCAGAAGGTCATTAAGCTTCATGACTAGGAAGTTGCCTGTTCCTTCATTGGGATCCATCGCCCACATCGCTGAGATACCTGCACGAAGGTTGTCCATCCAGCCCAGCCCAGACCACAAAGCAGTCAGACCCGCAACGCCGAACATGGTGTTACGCGATTCAACTGCAGTCACCAAAATCTCATTGATAGTGTTGCCAAGGTCCCCTTCCACAGAGGTACGCACCTGTTCTCGCAGTTGCTCAAAAAGATCAGGACGGCTAGCCAAAACTGCGGCCGCAATTGCGATGACCAACATAAATAAGGGGATCATCGACAACACCGAGTAGTAAGTAATACCTGCGGAAAACTGGTTGCCGCCTTCCGAAGCGTAGCGATCCTGCATCCGCATGAGGTGGTCAATAATCTCCGAGCGTTCGCGAATCTTTCCTACGGCGCCGAGATCATCTTTTTGAGTGCGCTCGATGCCGGTGGCATCGGTGTTGTCCTTGCTCGGCTGAGTAGCGGCAACCATGACAAGCCTTTCTGATTAATGCGAGTTATATCTACCATTATTCAGATATTTTCCCGCGTCTGCTGCGTGAAGATTTCTATCGCTTTCGGGCTGGCAAAAATCCCACGCGGTCATACACTTTCTCCAGCAGCGGAGTAGCAATTTCAGTTGCCTTATCTGCACCTGTCGCCAAGATACGTTCAATCTCACCGCGATCTGCCATGAGCTCGTCAAACCGTGCCTTGAGCGGAGTAACGAATGCCTCCAAAGCATCGGCGGTATCGACTTTCAGCTGCCCATAACCTTGACCTGCGTAGCGAGCCACTAAGTCATCGATGCTGGTGCCGGACAATGCCGACTGAATTGCCAAAAGATTAGAAACACCTGGCTGATTTTCACGGTCGAAATGAACCTCGCCCAGATCATCGGTAACTGCGGAACGAATCCGCTTAGCGGAGGTCTTTGGGGCATCGAGAAGGTTAATGAGACCCTTTGGATTGGGACCAGACTTAGACATCTTGGAGGTTGGGTCTTGCAAGTCGTAGATCTTTGCAGAGCCCTCTGGGATAAATGGTTCTGGAACGCGGAAAGTTTCGCCGAAACGGGAGTTGAAACGCTCCGCTAGGTTGCGAGTTAGTTCCAGGTGTTGACGTTGATCCTCTCCCACCGGTACGAAGTGTGGAGAATACAGCAAAATGTCTGCTGCCATAAGCATCGGATAGGTAAAAAGTCCTACCGTAGTTCGGTCTTGACCATGGCGAGCGGACTTATCCTTAAACTGCGTCATGCGGGAGGCTTCACCAAAACCTGTGAGGCACTGCAAAACCCACGTCAATTCTGCGTGGGCAGGGACGTGTGACTGTACGAACAGCGTGGATCGCTGAGGATCAATGCCAAGGGCGATAAGCTGTGCTGCACCCGCAATTGTGCGTTCCCGCAGTTCGGCTGGATCTTGGCTTACGGTGATGGCGTGCAAATCGGGGATGAAATAAAAAGCCTCATACCCATCTTGCAGGTCAATCCACTGCTTTAATGCACCTAGAAAATTTCCCAAATGATATGAATCCGCGGTGGGCTGGATGCCGGAAAGTACGCGCGAGCCGGATTGTGACGTTGTGGTCAAAGCAGACATTTCTATTTTTCTTTCTCTATTAGAGGCTTGGCATATCAAAAGCGTCTTCACCCAAAGGCTCCCAAGGCTTACTAGTTACCTTGGTGGTCATCCTTCAGATCAAGACGCTTGGTTCCTTATTGGTCATATTCGACATGACCGATGAGCAATTAATTCCTAATTACAGCTTGCGAGATGTGGGTGCATGAGCGTCTAGAGCCACACCGATAGCGCCAACCATCAATGCGCCGCCGATCGACATAACCAGCAGTGGAGCTAAAAAGGCGAAGGATGGGCCAATAATGGTCCACCACCAAATGCCCAGCGCAAGCAAAACAGCTCCAATAACAAGGTAAATAATTGCACGCGACATGCAGCTACTCCAATAAATCGTTAGCAGAATTAAGGGCTTTGTACTCATCGAAAGCAAAGGAGAAACCTAGCGTTCAATGAGCAGAAGTTCCCTTCAGATTCTAGCACCCGCCCGCAGCCAATGCACTTGCCTGCAGCTACTCAGGTTTCTTAGCGGTACTCAACTAACAGTGGCGAGTGATCCGACCATCGGGTTTCGACTGACGGTGCTTTTTCTACCCACGTCCTATGCGCCCGTTCGAGCAAGTCTTTTGTTACAGCTTGGTAGTCAATCCTCCAACCAGCATCGTTGTTAAATGCCTGCCCCCGATACGTCCACCATGTATACGGTCCATCGCTTTCTGGCAGAAGCCGCCGAGTGGCGTCAAACCATACAGGTTTATCATTTGGCTCCCAGTTGGTGAGATCTGAGTACTCCACGGCCCCAAAATATTCGCCTAATCCTTTCTTTGGTTGTGCATGGGAATCAGGAAATACTCCAAATACGTGGTCCATAAAGGCACGTTCTTCCGGAAGGTGCCCGGATTTTTTCTCATTGGCTCGGTTGTTTTTCAAATCCTGAGCTCGGTGGCAAATATTCCAGTCTCCGCCAATAACCATTTCGGGAAATTCCTTAGCGCGCTGGTCAAGAAGAGGAGAAAACTCATCAAGAAATCTGTACTTCTCATCTTGTTTCGCAGTGCCGGCTGACCCTGACGGCAAATACAACGACGCTACCCGAATCCCAGCGGTATTGGCTTCAATCCAACGACCCGCGTCCATAAATGATCCAAATCCAACTCGTACATCGTCAATGGGAGTTCGGGACAAGATGCCCACCCCCGCGCGGCCTTTTGCCCCTGGTGTTGTGGCATCAGACATGGCCAGGTACCAGCCACTTTCGAGTGCAGGCGCAAGTGCTTCCGCGGTTTGCTGTGGGTTAGCCCGAACTTCCTGCATCAAGACAACGTCTGCAGCGGTCTCATTAAGCCAAGCGTTCATTCCCAGATTCTCTGCGCTGCGTTGCTTACACGCTGCGCGAATACCATTGACATTGACAGAAGCGATCGTTAAGGACATGCCTTAAGTTTAAACGCACTGGAGATGAGGGAGGCATCGGCAAGCACTAAAGCTCACTGCAGGCGGTGCGGTCAAGCGGTAATGTAGGGTTTTAAGCGTTTTTATAATTTGTTTCAATAACGTTCACTAATGGAGGTATTTCATGGCAAAGATCATCTGGACCCGGACAGACGAGGCACCTCTGCTGGCGTCCTATTCACTCAAGCCTGTCGTGGAAGCATTTGCTTCTGTAGCAGGCATTGACGTTGAAACCGCAGATATCTCCTTGGCTGCACGTATTTTGGCACAATTCCCCGAGACTAAGGTGCCGGATGCTTTGGCTGAGCTGGGCAAGTTAGCTAAGACTCCTGAGGCCAACATCATCAAGCTTCCGAATATCTCCGCATCTGAAGTACAGCTACGTAAAGCGATTGCGGAACTGCAAGCTGCCGGATTCGATATTCCGGAATACGAAGATGCACAAGAAAAGTATGACGTTGCCAAAGGTTCGGCCGTCAACCCAGTACTGCGCGAAGGCAACTCTGACCGTCGCGCACCACAAGCTGTGAAGAACTTTGCTAAGTCGCATCCACACCGAATGGGTGAATGGTCCGCTGACTCCAAGACAGAAGTGGCCACCATGGAAGCAGATGACTTCCGCCACAATGAGAAATCCGTCATTATAGAAGGCGAAGATACGCTGACTATCAAGCACACCGCTGTCGATGGCATTGAAACCGTGCTTCTTGAAGCCCTAAAGGTACAAGATAAAGAAGTAATCGATGGCACCTTCATGTCCGCCCGCGCTCTCGATGAGTTCTTAAACCATCAGGTAGCACGCGCGAAAGAGGAAGGTGTACTATTCTCAGCTCACCTGAAGGCAACGATGATGAAGGTTTCTGACCCCATCATCTTTGGGCATGTAGTGCGCGCTTTTTTTGCCGATGTATACGACAAGTATGGAGAGAAACTCCTTGCCGCAGGTCTTAACGGCGAAAATGGGCTAGGCGCTATTTATGCTGGCTTGGAGTCTCTCGAAGGCGGCGACGAGATCAAGGCCGCGTTCGACCAAGCTTTGGAGGATGGCCCTGATTTGGCCATGGTGAACTCCCACAAGGGCATCACCAACCTGCATGTTCCATCAGACGTCATTATTGACGCGTCCATGCCTGCAATGATCCGAACCTCTGGCCATATGTGGAATAAGAACGACGAGGAACAAGACACCCTCGCTGTCATTCCAGATTCTTCCTACGCTGGTGTTTACCAAGCTGTAATCGATGATTGCAAGGCTAACGGCGCATACGATCCGGCAACTATGGGCACGGTTCCTAATGTCGGTCTTATGGCGCAAAAGGCAGAAGAATACGGCTCCCACAATAAGACCTTCAAAGTTCCTGCCGACGGCAAAGTGGACGTGGTCAACTCAGCTGGGGACGTGCTCATTTCCCACGATGTTGAAGCTGGCGATATTTGGCGCGCTTGCCAGACCAAGGACGCCCCTATTCAAGACTGGGTCAAACTAGCTGTCAACCGTGCTCGTATCTCTGGCATGAAGACCATTTTTTGGCTTGACCCTGAACGCGCTCATGACCGCAATCTCATCGGTTTGGTTGAAAAGTACCTTCAAGATCACGACACCGATGGACTCGATATTGAGATTTTGGATCCAGTTGAGGCCACGAAGGTTTCCGTGGAGCGCATCCGTCGTGGCGAAGACACCATCTCCGTCACCGGAAATGTTTTGCGTGACTTTAACACGGACTTGTTCCCCATTTTGGAGTTGGGAACCTCCGCTAAGATGCTCTCTGTTGTTCCGCTTATGGCCGGAGGCGGTCTGTTTGAGACGGGTGCCGGCGGTTCCGCACCGAAGCACGTACAGCAAGTTGAAGAGGAAAACCACTTGCGTTGGGACTCCCTCGGTGAATTCTTGGCTTTGGCGGAGTCTCTTCGCCATGAGATGCGCTCCAATGACAATGAGCGCGCCGGAATTTTGGCCACAGCCCTCGATAACGCCACCGAGCGCCTTTTGAGCGAAGGAAAATCGCCATCGCGTAAGGCTGGTGAAATCGATAACCGCGGTTCACACCTGTTCTTGGCTGCGTTCTGGGCGGAAGAATTGGCCAAGCAGACGGAGGATAAAGAGCTCGCAGCGGCTTTCCAGGATTTCTCCGCAAAGCTCAACGATAATCTTGCAGATATTGCACAAGAGCTTGTCGATGTTCAGGGCTCCCCCGCCGACCTCGGCGGCTACTACTGGATGGATGAAGAAAAGGTTGCTAAGGTGATGCGACCTTCCGGAACATACAACGCCTTGCTCGAGTCACTCAAGAACTAACTCTCCCGCTCAATGCCCACAGGATAGACTGTGGGCATTAGTTTTATTTGCTCAACTCATCCCGAGAAGTGGCAGGTTAATACTGTGAAATACGACATCGTAATTTTTGGTGCAACCAGTTTTGTAGGGAAATTAGCTGCTGAATACCTGCTCAGCAATCATGCAAAATACAACATTGCGCTGGCAGGACGCGACGAAGAAAAGCTGCGCGCTCTCGAATTCGATGCCCCCTTAATTGTCGCCGATGCTACCGATGTTTCCGCGGTTCGCGCCATGGTCGATTCCGCCAAGGTTGTCATTTCAACGGTAGGACCGTACACGTATTACGGAGATCATGTGGTGGAGGCGTGTGCGAAATCCGGTACGCACTATGTTGATCTGTGCGGGGAGGCCTTGTTTATTCGCCGCAGTATTGACTCTTGGCACGATGTGGCGCAACAAACCGGTGCCGCCATTGTGCATTCCTGTGGTTTTGATTCAGTTCCCTCTGATATGGGGATGTTCCATTTGCACCAGAAATTCAATATGTCCTTCGATCAAGTGGTCATGGCCGTAGAACATCTCTCCGGCGGACTCTCGGGTGGGACGATCGAATCTATGCGTGCCGTGAGCAAAGACGCCAAAGAGATGAAAAATGGCGGAGCTATTTTACATTCGCCCTATTCATTGTCGCCAGACCATAAACACGAACCTGACCTCGGTGAGCAAAAAGACTTTCAAGTCTGCTTTGATGAACTCGCTGGTCAATGGACCGGCCCATTTTTCATGTCTATGTTCAATACCCGCGTGGTACGGCGATCGAACGCATTGCAAGGCTACGCTTACGGTGACAAGCTTCGCTATAGGGAAGCAATGGGAACAGGAAAAGGTATAGGCGGCCGTCTGCGCGCAATTGCGATTGCTGCCGCCACAGCTTTCGGCTTTGCTGCTGTACAAAACCCCCGCCTATCACGCTTTTTACCACAGCCTGGCGATGGCCCCAAGGATATCAATTCAGGCGGGTTCGCAATCACTTTCTACGGACGCAGTGTGAAAGGGGGCCTCTATACCGCTGCCGTGCACGCTACAGGCGACCCAGGTTACAAGGTCACTGCGATGATGCTTGGAGAGGCCGCCGTCCAACTTGTTAGGCGCACCGCGCAGCTGGGCGGGGTACTTACGCCTGCTACTGCGTTGGGCACTACATACCGAGACGCACTCCACAAACAGGGCATGCGGTTTAGTTAACGCAAACCGCTTAGTCTATTTTTATTCACGCTTCTACCAGCGGTTTTAAAAAACATGTCAGTTTTTATTGTACGGTGCCAGTCATGACACACATTACAAAGTATGACAATTCCAACAGCGAAAACTGGTCCTTGAGCACCCGCGCCCTCCACGTAGGGCAAAGCCTCGATGGCGATACCAATGGACGTAACGTCCCTATCTACCAAACCACTTCTTATGTCTTTGACTCTGCCGAGCACGCAGCAAACCGTTTCAATCTCTCCGATCCGGGTCCTGTCTACACTCGCCTGACCAACCCCACCCAAGAAGCTCTAGAATTGCGTATCGCCTCCTTAGAAGGCGGCGTTGCTGCCCTCGCTTTTGCGTCCGGACAGGCAGCCGAAACCGCAGCGATCGTGAACTTGGCATCAGCAGGCGACCACATCGTCGCCTCACCTCGCATTTACGGTGGAACCACAACCCTGTTCAATGTCACCCTCGCGCGCCTCGGTATCGAGACCACCTTTGTTGACAATCCCGATGATCCTGAATCTTGGGCCGCCGCTGCCAAGCCAAATACCAAGGCATTCTACGGAGAAACATTCGGCAATCCCATCGCCGACGTCCTCGATATTCCGGCTATTGCCGAGGTTGCTCATGCACACAAAGTTCCCCTGATTGTGGACAACACCCTCGCGACTGCTGCTGTAGCTCGCCCACTTGAACTCGGCGCAGACATTGTTGTTGCCTCCACTACTAAGTTCTACTCAGGCAACGGCTCGTCCATCGGCGGCATCCTCGTCGACGGCGGTACCTTCGACTGGTCCGTTGAACGTGACGGTGAACCAGTATTTCCTTACTTCGTCACCCCCGATCCCGCATACCACGGACTGCGCTACGTTGACCTCGGCGCACCTGCATTTGCGCTCAAAGCCCGCGTCGGCGTTCTCCGCGACACAGGTGCAGCAATTTCTCCATTTAACGCTTGGGTCACACTTGCGGGTCTAGAAACTCTGGCTTTGCGCATCGAAAAGCATGGCGCAAATGCGCAGGCTGTCGCCGAATTCTTGGAAGCACACCCCAAGG
Source organism: Corynebacterium sp. (assembly GCA_034091885.1). Classification (GTDB taxonomy): domain Bacteria; phylum Actinomycetota; class Actinomycetes; order Mycobacteriales; family Mycobacteriaceae; genus Corynebacterium. Next base: position 21,143 of record JAXFXA010000001.1, on the reverse strand, counting down.
TAGCAAAGGTCAACTATGCCGGACTCGACTCCAGCCCTTATAAGAAGGTCAAAGACCGCCTAGGCTACACCTCCACAGGCTCCGTCCTCTCCTTCGATATCGTCGGCGGCCGCGAAGAAGCTTGGGCATTTATCGATGCTCTTAAACTGCACTCCAACCTCGCCAATATCGGCGATTCCCGCTCGTTGGTCGTCCACCCAGCCTCCACCACGCACTCCCAGACCTCGCCCGAGAGTCTGCGCAAAGCCGGCATCAGTGAGGCAACAATTCGCCTCTCTGTTGGTATTGAAGACAGCGCTGACATCATTGCTGACCTCGAACAAGGATTTGCTGCAGTGTAATGACTGTAAAACTCGCACCAGAAGGAACCAAGGCATTCGTCGACATCGGTGAATTTCACACTGAAGCCGGGGCTACAATCCCCTCAGTTACCATCGCGTATCACCGTTGGGGAAAACTACGAGCAAATAACGTACTGCTCGTAGAACACGCTCTTACCGGCGACTCGAATGCCGGTTCATGGTGGGGTGACCTCATTGGCCCCGGAAAGGCACTTGATACCGATACTTGGTGTGTAATCTCCGCCAACGCACTTGGCGGTTGTGCTGGTTCAACGGGGCCTTCCTCGTTTTGGGAAGGGCGACCATTTGGTTCTCGTTTCCCAGCCATTTCTATCCGCGACCAAGTAACCGCGGAGAAAATGTTCCTGAACAAGCTCGGAATCACAAGTATCCACGCCGTTATCGGCGGGTCTATGGGCGGGGCGCGTGCCCTCGAGTGGATAGCAATGTTTCCCGCTATGGTGAATGCGGCCTGCATTGCCGCAATCTCTGCTCGCGCTTCTGCATGGCAAATTGGTATACAAAGTGCACAAATCACGGCAATCGAGCGTGACCCTCACTGGCAGCACGGCGACTATTACGACTCCACTCCACCTTCTGAGGGCCTAGCCTCTGCCCGCAAACTCGCTCATCTCACGTATCGCGGGGAATTAGAAATCGACGAGCGTTTTGGCACATCCGCACAAGAAGGGGAAAACCCCTTCGGACCATATCGTGATAGTTCCCAGCGCTTCGCTGTCAATTCGTATTTGGACTATCAGGGTAAAAGCCTCGTAGAGCGTTTCGATGCCGGTTCTTATGTCGTTTTAACAGAAGCCCTCAACCGCCACGACGTTGGACGTGGACGCGGCGGTCTCAATAAGGCATTGGCATCTATTTCAGTGCCCACGTTAATTATTGGCATTGACACCGACATTCTCTACCCCTACCACCAACAGGAGCATCTTTCCCGAAATCTAGGAAATCTGCTCGGAATGTCGAAGCTATCTTCGCCGGTGGGGCATGATGCGTTCCTCGTGGAAGCACGTCAAATGGATAGGATTTTGCGTAATTTCCTCAACAAATTAGCTACCCAATGAATCCACTGATATAGACAAAACAATCAGCAGAAGCCCTAGAAACCCAGAAAAAACGCTGTCGAATTTCCTAGAACGAACTGCAAACACGCCCACGCGTGCGGAATCGCACGTCAACCGCACTAGTACCAACCACAGCAGTGCCGCCCCGAGCATTACTGTGGCTCGCCGCCAGTGCTCAAGAGCCGAAAGCACTGCAGACGCTAACGCCCCTGCAACAAACACGCCAATCATCCCCCACTGGAGCTTCGCTGGCAGGGGCGAAGGTGCAGTTTTTCGATCGTGTGGATTAGCTACGGGCAACATGCTCCGCACGTTCCACAACATTGGATGCCAAAAATGCGCGAGTCAACGGTCCAACGCCACCTGGATTTGGAGAAACAAATCCAGCCACGTCCCATACATCAGGATGAACATCGCCAGCTAATTTCTCATCAACACGTGAGACTCCGACATCTAGAATAGCTGCACCGGGTTTCACCATATCGGCGGTTAACATGTGTGCCTGGCCAGCAGCTGCAATAATGACATCTGCCTGTCGAGTTTCCGCCGCCAAATCCTTTGTTCCGGTATGGCATAGTGTGACAGTGGAATTCTCACTACGCCTAGTCAACATCAAACCGATTGGACGTCCCACCGTCACACCGCGACCAATCACCACGACTTTCGCGCCATCCAACTCCACGCCAAATCTACGCAATAAAGCAATGCATCCGCGCGGAGTGCAGGGCAAGGGAGCTTCTTCGTTAAGGACCAGCTTTCCCAAGTTCACTGGGTGCAACCCATCAGCATCTTTTTCAGGATCAATGAGCTCTAAAATACGATTCTCATTGAGATGCTTAGGCAATGGTAGCTGCACAATATAACCAGTCACTGCTGGGTCATTGTTGAGCTCAACGATGACTTTCTCTACTTCTTCTTGGCTTATATCTGCAGGCAGATCCTTGCGAATCGACGCAATACCTAGCTCTTCACAATCTTTGTGTTTCATCCGCACATACGCGGCCGAACCAGGGTCTTCTCCGATCAAGACAGTGGCTAGACCTGGCTGTTTGTCCAGCGCCTCCACCCGCTTTTTCAGGTCAGCAAAAATCTCATCACGGAAGAGTTGTCCATCCAAAGTGGTTGCAGTCATAGCTTCCATCTTAAACTGATACTCATGCCGTTACACATCGTCTTTGACAACCCAGTTATCCCCACGAACACAGGCAATGCCATCCGCACGTCTGCGGTTACTGGTAGTCACCTGCATCTAGTAGAACCTTTGGGGTTCAATTTCGATGATAAACACCTCAAGCGGGCAGGTCTGGACTACCACGACCTAGCTCAGGTCACCATTCATCCCACTTTCGATGCGTGTATGGAGTCACTTCCCGGCGCGCGTGTCTTTGCCTTTACGACGCAGGCTACAACGTGGTTTTCAGAGATTGAATATCAAGACGGTGACGTTTTACTCTTCGGCACCGAACCTACCGGACTTCCGCAAGCGCATCTCGATCATCCACGTATTACGCAAGAAGTACGCATTCCTATGGTTCCTGCACGCCGCTCCATGAATTTGTCTAATGCAGCTTCTACTGCAGTTTTTGAGGCGTGGCGCCAACTCGGGTTCCCCGGCGCTGTATAGCCCTCCGTCGTTTATCCGATGTCTTACTAATCCCAATCCTTTGTGCAGAGAACGGTTAGGAGGGACAACAGAAGCTACGACTGCGAATTATCGGGCAGACGACGCGAGCGCAAGCGGTGAAGAAGCGCCTGGGCATCGACAGGCGAAAGATCTGCACCTTTCATATGAACGGGACCTGTAACAAGTTCAAAAGTCACAGTGGCAAGCTTGAGTAATTGTGACAACGGGCCACGCTTATACGTCAGTTCTTGAATATGTGATGCTGAAATTGCCATGACACGTCGATTGAGCAAACCGGCGTGTGTCACTACTGTCTCACCAACGATTGTGACTGCTTGGCGGTGAAAATCTAGAGGAGATATTACCCAAGCTCGCCGCGGTGAGGTGTAGGTAGGTGCTGTGGTGCGTTCGGGCTGGGCATAATGCTGAATTTCTGCTGCAGTTAAGTCAGAGACGAGCTCGAAAAGCGCCAGCGCTTGGGCGCGGGTTCCGACAGGCAAGATCTTGGTTGATCCTGAATTTTTCCCACCGGCTACGCCGTAGCCGGCAACAGAAATCTGTACCTCATACCAGCCCAAGAATCGCCACAGCAGTGGCTGAGACACTTTGACACCATGAATGCGATGCAATCGGATGCTCTGACGTCGTCTATCTGCTAGCCCATAAGCAATGTCTAATACTCCCCGCTCTGCGTCATAGCGAGCATTGTATTTCCACGAAGCATCAATGAGCGACCAGATTGACGGCCCAAATGCTGCAAGTAACGGCAGTACTGTGACGAAGTCCAACTGCGTTCCCACAGTAAGTGCAGAAACTCCCAGTGTAATGAGCGTGCGCCCACGCAAAGCGGCCCCGAGCATACTGCGTCCTATAGGAATTTCTTCTACTACGGTTGCAGTATCTTCCCCGCTGACATTGACGTGAGAAAGAATTTCCTTCCTTACATCGTGAGCCTCCGCTGTGGGCAGATACATAATTTGGATTACTGAATTGACTCCACCCGCTGTTTCCACGCGCACAGCTGCAAGCCCAAAAATACGCGCGATGACGTTTTCTACAACGTCCACGGCCTGAATGCGGTCATAACGAGCAGAGCGAAATGATGTAGAAATAAGCCCCTTACGCAGGGATATTTCTTCTCTTCCTATCTGAAAACCTAAGTTGCGCCACCATAGGGCGGACAAAAACCATAATGCTAGGCACAGCGCCACGAATACTGCGCAGCCAATGAGAGTTCCTCGTCCGACTTCGGCCCAATGCCCGCCGCGCAGCCATTCACTGACACTTACCAAGACTGAAGCGGAAAAGTTCAGCGCAAAGACGGTAAATAGAGCCAGAATTAATGACCAAAATCGCAGTAGCGGAGTAAGGCGGTGGACGTGTCGGTACCCGTTCACAGCCCACTCATCCTTTCTCGTGCTTTGATGGTGAGCCGATCACGAAGAGCATCGGCGGTGGCATCGGCAAGCCCGCTGATGGTGGCATCAGTGCTGGCGGATGCTGTGTGTATCTTAATTTTTTTCAAGCCAAATGCACGCGCAATTGGTCCTGCGGTAATATCTACAAATTGGATTCGCCCATAGGGAACGACAGTGTATTTGTGCCACAGCCGCCCTTTAGTAATGAGCAATTCATCTTCCGTTTCTTGCCACCCTAATAGGCGTACTTGGACAGGAATGAGCCAAGCTAGCCAGATTACAAAGATACTGAGGGCAATGAGCCCCGCCCACGGCCAGCATGATCCCCACACGCTCCAGGCTATCGCGGCGAGCAGAAAAATCACTGACCACAGTGCCAGCGCAGCGAAGCGAACTTTTATTAGTTGTGGCGAAACAGGATTCATGGTCATTATGCTAGTGGAAGTCCCTACTTCCGCTAGCTAACCACTCTCCTAATTCCAAAGGCTCTATTTTATCTGCTGTGATCGTGGCAGCGCCGCTGGCATTGTGAACGATTCCACGTATCAACAGAGCTTTTGCAGTTCGAGCCACGATTTTGTTGCGATCCCACAGCCCTGGCGTAACCATGACGTTTATTAGCCCGGTTTCGTCTTCTAATCCGAAAAAGGTGACTCCAGACGCTGTTTGTGGCCGTTGGCGATGTGTGACAATACCTGCGACAAGAATGCGTTTCCCGTCCTCAACGTCCACAAGTTGTGCTGCGGGGATTACCCCTCGTGGGCGGATAAGTTCCATTGGCTGCAGGTTGTGGGTTATGCCGGTCGCAGCGATATCGGCGGCAGCTAATTCCAGTTGAGACATTCCTGGTAGAGCCGGAGTATCTGCAATATTTAGCCCTGGTAGCATCCCTTCACCTTCGGTGGCAGCAACATGTGCATTCCACAGAGCCTGCCGGCGGGTAAGTCCAAAGCAAGCAAGGGCACCAGCACGCGCAAGGGCTTCCATTTGGGCAGTATTGAGGTGTGCACGGCGAGCAAGATCGGCCAGATCGCTATAAGGAGCATGCTTTTCGATGTCCCCTAGCCCCTTGCGCACCGAATTCAGTCCCAACCGAATAGCGCCGTGTTCCACAGTGGCTTCTGTTGCTGAGGCATTGACATCAACTGGCAAGATCCGTACTCCATGCCGGCGTGCATCTTGGATGAGAGACTGTGGCGAATAAAACCCCATGGGTTGGGCACGAAGAAGACCCACACAAAACTCTGCCGGGTAGTGATACTTGAACCAAGCAGAAAAATACACGAGGGAAGCAAAGGATTGGGCATGGGATTCCGGAAAGCCATAAGCGGCGAAGGCGACGATTTTATTCCACAATGTATGGGCTGTTTCGCCAGTGATGTTATTGGTTTCTTCGAGACCTTGATAAAACCGAGCTCGTAGTTTTTCCATGCGCTCTGGCGAGCGTTTTGACCCCATGGCACGACGTAACTCATCGGCTTCTCCACCGGTAAATCCAGCAGCGTCAACAGCTATTTGCATGAGTTGTTCTTGAAAGAGTGGAATACCAAGGGTTTTTCCCAGTGCTTTTTCTAGAATCGGGTGGTCAAAGGTCACTTCCTCCTCCCCGTTACGTCGGCGTAAATATGGGTGAACCGACCCACCTTGAATGGGGCCAGGGCGTATGAGCGCGACTTCTACAACTAGATCAAAAAAGCATCGAGGTTTAAGCCGCGGCAAGGTAGAAAGCTGGGCACGGGATTCCACTTGGAATACGCCCACGGCATCTGCTCGGCATAGCATGTCGTAGACTTCTTCCTCGGCTAAATCGATCTCCCACAAATTCACCAATCGGCCTTGCGATTGTTGCACTAAATCCACCATGTGATGAATGGCTTCCAGCATGCCCAGGCCTAATAGGTCAAATTTCACCAATCCGGCAGCGGCGCAGTCGTCTTTGTCCCATTGCAAGACTGAGCGTTTATCCATTCGCGCCCACTCCATGGGTACGACATCTGCAATCGGGCGATCACACAGCACCATACCTCCGGAATGGATGCCAAGGTGTCTGGGCTGGCCGCGGAAGGCATCGGCAAGCGCGGCAACATCGGCAGGCGCTGGCGTAATACCTTTGCTCCATCCGTCCGCGGCTCCCTGTGGATATCCCAATGCGCGGGCAGCATCCCTGATTGCGCCCTTTGTACGATAAGAAATGACGTTGGCCACCTGTGCTGCCCGATCACGCCCATAGCGGTCGTAGACATACTGAATGACCTCTTCGCGCCGACCTGACTCAATATCAATGTCTATATCCGGCGGGCCCTCCCTATCTGGGGAAAGGAAACGCTCAAATAAAAGCTGCGCCGCAATGGGCTCCGCGTTTGTAATGCCCAGCGCAAAGCACACCACTGAATTGGCGGCTGAGCCTCGTCCTTGACACAAGATGCCTACGCGGCGGCAGAAATCGACGATATCAGTCACGATAAGGAAATAGCCGGGAAAATCTAGCTTTTCGATGACCCCTAGTTCATGTTTAATCTGCACTTGCGCCCGCTGCCATGATTGCGGATGAGCTGTGTAACGGTTAACCGCGCGGTCCTGTACGAGCTCTACCAGCCAGCTCATCTCTGTATATTCATCTGGTACGTCGCAAAGCGGCAAACCTGGAACCAATGCATCCCAGGTAAAGGCACATTCAGCGGCGATGTCCACACTAGTGCGCAATAGATCATCCCGTCCCGGAAGCAAGGCGCGCATATGTTTTCCCGACCGCAGCCAATGTGCTCCCATCGGATGCTGATTAGGTTGATCTGATGCCAAGGATTCTCGCCGCGATAATGCACGCTTTGCGGCAGCGAGACGGACATCTTGACGTGTTGCTGCCCCCGGTAAGGCCGTAGCGATAGCGCGTAGTCCATAGGTTGCGCACAGGAAATCAAGCTGCTCGTGTTGATCGGCATTTTCAGGCAACAACGTCACCTCATATTCCATGATGAGGTTATCCGTGCCAAAGGCATCTATTAATTCAGTGATATTTGCGCGCCACTCCACGTTAGCTATCACATAACAATGCTCCTCCAGCTGTTGGGCTATCTCTGCCAGACTGGGATAAATCACCTTGTCTTTTTCCCCAGATTTCATCCTCGCCTGAGCCACCAGCCTGGACATGCGGCGATACCCTTCCGCATTTTTAGCCAAAAGGACAAACCCTGCCCCTATGGACACCTCTGTTCCATACACAGTAGGAAGCCCTTCCAGTGCAGCTGCCTCTGCAAACTTCATCAACCCATAAAAGCCGTCTCTATCCACTAAAGCTAGAGCGCTAAGTCCTAGCTCAACAGCACGGCTCACCATGTCTTCAGGCTGCGAAGCACCGTAGAGAAAAGAAAAGCAACTATGCGCGTGTAGTTCTGCAAAAGGAGTTGCTGTTCCTGGGTATTGTACGGCTTTGCGAGCTGGTCTGTCATAGGCCGGCACGGATGTCGGAGCGGACCGCGACGATAGAATCTGCTCGATCCGCGACCACGATAGCGCCGCTCCTCCGTGGAATTCCATGAAGAAAAATATACCCTTTTAGAAAGTATGTTCCAACACTACAAACCATGCGGTCTATTTTTATTCACATTTGGACAGGTTGGGATAGTTGCCATTTTCCCAGGTAAAACTAGGACGGGTTAACAACTGTCCAACTGGCCGATATAGACAAAGCTGTATATCTGTTGCTAGGTTCAAACGAGTAATCACCACTGACCAAAAGGAAAGATAGTTCCCATGAAAATTCGTCAATTACTTTCAGTAACTGCCGCTACTGTTATCACCGCAACGAGCTTGGTAGCCTGTTCTTCCAGCTCTTCCAGCCAAGGCGGACCTATCCGCGTAGGTACTGCCGACAATTCTACGAAAGCTTGGGCAGCATTCGAAGATGCCGCCAAGGAAGCCGGCATCGATATCGAGGTAGTCAACTTCTCCGATTACTCCACTCCCAACCAGGCCTTGGAGCAAGGCCAACTCAATACCAACAACTTCCAGCACCTCAAGTTCTTGGCTGAGTACAACGTAGGCAACGACGCTGACCTCACGCCTATCGTTGCCACCGAGATCGTTCCACTAGCGCTGTATTGGCGCGACCATACCTCCCTCGACGGAATCGAGGGTAAGAACGTTGCTATCCCTAACGATCCTTCTAACCAAGGTCGAGCAATTAACGTACTGGTGCAAGCAAACCTCATCACGCTTAAAGAGCCAGGAATTATCACCCCTACCCCAGCTGACATTGACCAAGCAGCTTCTAAGGTGACAGTCACCCCAGTTGATGCAGCACAGACTTCATCTGCCTACGGTGAAGGTACTCCCGCTATTATCAACGACAACTTCCTCGACCGCGCCGGGATTGACCCACACACCGCCGTGTTCAAAGATGACCCAAACTCCCCAGAAGCTGAGCCTTACATCAACGCCTTTGTTGTCCGCGCCGAGGACGCAGAGAATGAAGAACTCATCCGTCTGGCAAAGCTGTGGCATACTGATGCAGTTCAAGCAGCCGTAGCAGAAGATTCTAAGGGAACATCCGTTTCGATAGAACGTACCCCTGAAGAACTACAGGATATTCTGTCCCGTCTAGAAGATGACTTGCGGAGCAACTCCTAAATTAGCAATGTAAACTTTTGACCCCGTGGCTTGGCTTTCATATCCGCGGGGTCTCACCATGGAAAGAGTGTTGCCATGAGCACAAATCGACAAGGCACGCGGGTTGAGTTTCGTAATCTCACCAAGGTATTTGTACAGAAGAACAAGCAGGTTACCGCATTAGATGACGTAACTTTTGCTGTGGAGCCTGGAGAAATCGTAGGCATTATCGGCTATTCTGGCGCAGGAAAATCCACTTTGGTTCGGATGATTAACGGTCTTGATAAGCCAACTGCGGGCCAAGTGTTGCTCAACGATGTTGATATCGCGGGTTTCTCTGAGGCCAAGCTGCGCGATATCCGCAAGAACGTCGGAATGATCTTCCAGCAATTTAACCTACTTAATTCCCGTACAGCGGCAGGCAATATCGAATATCCATTGCAGTTGCAGGGAATGGGCAAAACAGCGCGCAAAAAGCGTGTTGCTGAGCTCTTAGAGTTTGTTGGACTTTCTGACCGCGGCAACAATTATCCAGAGCAGCTTTCGGGTGGCCAAAAACAGCGCGTCGGCATTGCCCGTGCGCTAGCGACAAACCCAACGCTTTTGCTTGCCGATGAAGCCACCTCCGCACTTGATCCCTCCACTACCCAAGAGGTTTTGGATTTATTGCGCGCAATTAACAAGGAATTTGGCATCACCATTGTGGTGATTACCCATGAAATGGACGTTGTGCGTTCCATCGCTGACAAGGTCGCAGTGATGGAGAACGGTCGCGTCGTGGAGTATGGCAGCATTTATGAGGTATTTTCCAATCCGCGGACGGCTGTGGCACAGCGCTTTGTTTCCACCTCCTTGCGCAACACACCTGACTTGGTGGAGATCGATGATCTCTTGGCACACGAAGGCCGACTTTTCACAATTGATTTGACCGAAGATTCTGGTTTCTTTGGTGCTGCCGCACAGGCTCGCGAAGCAGGGGTTGCGATTGCAATCGTTCACGGCGGTATGACAACGCTGCAGCGGCATTCTTTCGGCAAGATGACTGTCCGCTTAACTGGCCCAGACACAGCTATTGACCAGTTCTACAACACATTGACGCACACAACGGAAATCAAGGAGATTCTTCGATGACAACTCAAATCCTTGCCCAAGCAGATTGGGATCGTCTAGGCGGCACGTTGTTGACAGCCATCAAAGATACGCTCATCATGGTGGGATTTACCATGCTGGTCGGTGGCTTTTTGGGTCTCGTTATTGGTGTTTTGCTCTACACCACTCGTCCGTCAGGGATCCTGTCTAATCGCTTTGTTTATACCTTTTTAAACATTGCGGTTAACTTCGTTCGCCCCATCCCGTTCATCATTTTGTTGGCTTTTGTCCAACCGCTCACTGTCGCAGCACTAGGTACATCCATTGGACGCAACCCAGCGATGTTTGTGATGGCAATCGCGGCTACCTTTGCTGTTGCTCGTATCGTGGAACAAAACCTCGTCGCCATTGACCCTGGCATGATCGAAGCTGCACGTGCAATGGGCGCTGGACCTTGGCGCATCATCACCACAGTTATCATCCCCGAAGCACTTGGCCCGCTCGTTTTGGGCTACACTTTCCTCTTTATTGGAGTAGTAGATATGTCTGCAATGGCCGGCTACGTCGGCGGTGGCGGCTTGGGTGACTTTGCCATCGTGTACGGCTACCGAGCCTTCGAGTGGCAGGTGACGCTGGTGGCAACACTCATCATCATCGTTTTGGTTCAAGCCGCCCAGTTCCTAGGCAACTGGCTCTCAACCAAATTAATGCGTCGATAAGAAACGGGCGTTCCTACCGCGGTAGGAACGCCCATTTTTTTAAGTTTTTTAACAGCTAGCTAGTGCATAACCGAGAGCAAGCACTCCCGCTGCAACCAAAGCTACGCCGCTTGCCGCTTCCGATACCTTCACAGAAGGCAGCTTCAGCGAAGCAGCAATTCCGGCCAATTGGTCGTCATATACTCCAAAACGCTGTTGGATCTGTGAGTTTGCTACAGCAATCTGTTCTTGGAAACCAGCGAGTCCAGGAATTTTAACTTGAGTTGCAAGTCCCAATGGAATAAGCAGGAATAAAGGCAAAATAGCCTTGGAACTACTTGCGGCGTCACAACGCTGTGCTGACCCTGTCTCCGCCGCAACAGTATTACCATCATCGATTACGTCCAGCTTGTCACGAACAATATGGGCCGCTGCTTGGTCACAAGCATCTTCACCCAATCCACTAACCGCGTAAGTAACAGCTGGATTACTCCGCAGATTAAACGTATCCACATAATTTGCTGCGACCCCCTGGAAATCCAGCGTGGCGTTAGGGCTTACGTCAGCTCCAATCCAGCGGTAGTTTCCAGTATCAGCGCCTTTCCCTAGGAGTCGGGAGTCAAAACTTCCGCTTTCCCTAGTCACACCGCAGCGATCTGAGCCGAACAAACCATCGGCAGAATTCAACCGCGCATGAACAGCATTAATGTCAGTGTCGGTCAACGAATAATCGGGCAAATTGCCGTTATCACGCCAGTCGAAATCATAAAGCGCCTGGCAGCCTTCTTCATAAGAGCCAGTGGTCAGCCCTTCTTGCGAGCATTTCCAACTACCAGTAACAACGCGAACAGGGATATACAGATCATCAACTGACACTGGAACTTCAGCAGCAAGCTCAACGGTGTAGACACCAGGGTTAGGTACCGTGGTGTAGTACACGTCGTACTTATCCATGTTAAGTGTGTGGACAGGCGCACTTCCATCAGGATTGAGTCCGAATTGCCCGTCCCCGATGACGTTTTTATACATCGCGGGGGTCACAGCGTTGCGTGTCTCCTCCGGAATGGTGCTCGGGTCTGCAAGTGTTGCAATCTCGTTGAACATATTCACAGTAGTGCCGTCAATGATCTCAATTGGCAGATTTACTTCATCTACGGGCAGTCCTAGGCCTTTCCCGACTATCTCCGGAGTTGCAATGTTGAGAAAATCTCCGCCAGTTGGCCGACTCACTAGAGTAAATTGCGGATTTTGAACCTCTTTTGGCACAAAAATTACCATATCTACACCGGCGGTTTGCACGTGGTCGCTGGAATGCAGCAGCGACGCTGACTGTAGGATCCATTTCACCTCTGCGGAGGTTGCATCTTCACTCACGTGAAAATCAGCCGACACCGCATTTGCGGCACCGCCGGTCAGATGCCAGATATTTCCGATGCTTTGTGCACTGGCAGGGGCTGCAACCATGCCAGTACACAGCGCAGCTGCTGCCGCTGCGCCCAGAATTGATTTCGGTTTCATTGTTTTCCTCAACGCCCTAGGAATAGGGAAATAGAAATTGGGCCGAAGGATATCTTAACAACTCACGGACTACTGCGATACAAATATGGACTTTTATTCACTGGCATGTCTCGCAAATCAGATTTACCCCCAAAAAGCGAGGATAGTTGTACTGCTTTTTCGATATCCTTTGTTCGATTAAAAACCATTTCTGATTGTGATAATCGTCCTTTAAAGGGGAAAACCTCACTATTTCAACCAACTGACCCACGCTTATTTACTATGCTGAGGCGCGGAACTTATCAACTAAAGTTTGCCCCCTAATCAAAAATTTCAGGCAGTGAAAGGAGCGTCGGTATGCTCGCTAGCATCTTGGATCCGGCCTCAGGAATAGCAATTGTGCTCCAAATCACCATTACCCTCGGGTGTCTTTTAATCGGAACCCACTTTGGTGGTATCGGTTTGGGTCTTATCTCAGGCCTCGGACTTATGGTCATGACATTTGTCTTTGGCATCGAACCAGGCGAACCACCTATCCAAGTCATGCTGACGATCATTGCAGTCATTGGCTGCGCATCGACACTGCAGCAAGCACGCGGTTTAGATGTGATGATGCAGTTTGCGGAAAGATTCCTCCGCCGCAAACCTGAAATGATCACCATCTTAGCGCCGCTTACCACATGGTTTCTCACCGTTTTGTGCGGTACCGGTCATGTTGTTTACACGATGTTCCCTATCATCGAAGACATTGCGTTAAAGAAGGGAATCCGCCCCGAACGCCCCATGGCAGTCGCATCGACCGCTGCACAAATGGGCATTACCGCCTCCCCGGTTTCTGTAGCAACAGTTTCTTTGGCTTCCATTTTGGCTGAGAATGCCGGAATAACCGGGCAATCTTTTTCTATTCCCCAAATTCTGACCGTTGCTCTTCCCGCCTCATTATCTGGCGTTTTACTAGCAGCTTCGTGGTCTCTTCGCCGCGGTAAAGACTTAGATAAAGACCCTGACTTCCTAGAAAAGCTCAAAGATCCTGCGTTCAAGCAAACAATTTATGGCGAATCACAAACGTTGATCGGCCAAAAATTCGAGCCCAGTGCTTATCGCTCAGTTTGGATCTTCTTCAGTGCTATCGCCCTTGTTGTCGTTTTAGGTGCGTTTGAGGCCTTGCGTCCCGCATTCGATAACGGCGAAGGGACCTTAAAACCTCTATCGATGAACCTCGCCATCCAAATGATCATGCTGGTTGCAGGTGCCCTCATTTTGCTCATCTGCCACCCTGACTACAACAGGATTGCTTCAACCGCCGTCTTTAAAGCTGGCATGACCGCGGTATTTTCAGTGTTCGGTGTCGCATGGATGGCAGACACCTTCTTTGAAGTGCATATCGATGCCCTATCGGAGTCGATGGGTGATATCGTCGCTGCCGCTCCTTGGATGTACGCAGTAGCCCTACTTATCGTGTCCAAGCTCGTTAACAGTCAGGCCGCCGCTCTTGTTGCTATGGCACCCGTTGGCCTCGCCCTCGGTGTGGATCCTGCAGTTGTTATTGGTTTTTATGGTGCCGCCTATGGCTACTGGATTTTGCCAACCTACCCATCAGACCTCGCATGTATCGGTTTTGACCGAACTGGAACCACTCGAATTGGCAAATTCGTCATCAACCATTCTTTCTTCATCCCAGGTCTGATTTGTGTCTCGACCTCCTGCATCGTCGGTTCACTGCTGGCTACTGTGTTGCTGTAACGGTTTTAGCCACCCACACTGTGGAAGTCTTAGGTGAATCTCCACACGAAGAAACAACACCTGAGACTTCCTCTTGCACCAAAGATACGTTCCACCGCCGACCATCGGCATGAATTACTTCTTGATCGTTGACCCGAAGGTCTCCGTATTTTAATTCTTCACCAGCTACAAGTAGCTCTTTCGCAACTGCTAATTCTGCAACCTGCTCTTTCGGATTAAGCAAGCCATTTCCCCGATTTGCTGGCCAAAAGTATTTCCCTTGTTGTGCAGCAAGAACCATCTGTCGGCCCACGTCACTGTTCATACGACCAAACGAGTATGCCCATGGCATGAGCATCGTCACTGGGGCAAAGCGATGCCCTTTCATGTGGGATGCCTCCCACACCATTTCATCGCCAAATTCTGCATGCAATGCCGCCGCCAGCGGGCGGCCTTTCACTGCGCAGCATACGTCCCGCTTACCATTGGTGCAGATGAGAGCCAGAGGGACATCGATAAGCTTTCCTGCATTACAGCCTGGCCCTGAAAGATCTAGGCTTAAGATTTCTTCAGGGTTTTCTAATAAAACAAGTTCCATCACTGCTCTGTCAGCCCAGACCAAGTAACAACGATGCAGCTTGCCTACATTCCGCCCCTCCCTGCCTGGATGCCGAATCAGCAAAAAACTCACATGGTTTAGCTTCTGTTTTAGCTGCTGCGACAGTTGGGGACTAAACGTGTCCCCATCGAGGACGTCACGCGACCATCCACCAGGCCATTCAAATAGGACGTACATACCGCCCTGTTTGGCGCTGCCAGCAAGTGGTTCTGCAGTGAAATCTGAGCACATGGTCATAAGGTAATCATAAGCTAACCTACACATCCCTGCTGGGAGGTTATCCATAAGTAGCTTCAACCCGCCATTGTTTATTGCTCCATTGCAACAACCAAGCTTGTAGCTCACCATTGTCCACAGCGCGGCCGACTATCTGCAACCGCGCAATCCGTTGTGGATTTTCCATTTCCCACCACAACGTATCTACGGGCCACGGCCCCGCCCAAGCAGTTACCTCATACTTATTGCGACCCCATGCTAGGACACAAGGTTCCGCAGAGAGCAATGCCTCTGCTGTCACAATCACTAGGCGAGCCAAGTTATCAACAATTCGAATACGCGCTGCCGGATGTGTCATTCCGCACCCTTGCCGAGCCGGCAACGGGGGAGGTATGCAACCGGGCCAATACCCCAGCACTGCCCCTTCTGTTTCTTCACCATAAGGCAAAAATTGAATTCTTTCTACTGCACCGCGTCCCCCCACAATATGCGGCTGTACCACGCGATCTACCCCCAACATTGATTGCACGCGTGTAATAACCCTCTTTGCCTGTTCATCTGATGCCCCGCTCCCCCATAGCTGTCCCACGAACTCAGGCTGGTGAAGTTCAATTGGTTCTAAAACCAGTTCTACAAGTCCGGCGTCTTCCTCCGTTGCCCGCGCTGTAGTCAACCATCCATCGAGCTGCCACCGCACGCGTTCTGCTGTGGCTTCCTCCGTTAACGCTTCCCGTGTGCGCCATATCCTTTCCACGACAGTTCCCCACTGGAATTCCGCACGAATTTTTAATCGCACACACACCACACCCGCAGCTGACATCTGCGCATGCAACTTTGCCGCCAACTGACGTGCCGCAAAAGCCGCGGCATCTACTCGCACAATCGGCTCTGCAGGTGACACAGCCACAGTGAGATCGTGCTCTTTAACCTGCGGTGAAACTTTCTTGTCTGCACGGGCATTCGCAATATCAAAAGCTTTACTACCGTTTTCCCCAAAACGGTTAAGCAAATGCCGCAAAGACACCTGCTTAAGCTCCCCCAACGTGCGCAAGCCCAGTTGTTTGCACTGGTGCACAAAATTCGCGTTCACTCCGAATGCCGGCTCAGCGCTCAACACATCTATAGGCTGACTTTCCAAAAAGTGCACTGACTGCCCATGCGGAACAATCACCCCTATTGGCTGCACCCTAGCAGCAATAATGGCTGTAGCAATCTCATCCGCCATTCCTACAGCAACGTCTACTCCTCGGCGCGCGACAGCATCAGTCGCCATTTCTATCGCCTGGTTGCCGTGAAACCGAACCGCCGCCCGCGCATCAAAAATAGCTAAGCCAGGGCGAATCACTTCCACTGACCCTGTGACGTCATCCAGGGAATCCACAATGGCACTAAACAATGCGCCCTCACGATCTTCATTGACGTCCACTACTACCAGCCCAGGGCACAAGGCTTGTGCATTTCGAATACGCATGCCTCGACGCACCCCAGCTTTACGCGCTTCACGGTTACACACAGCTATATGTTGCTGCTGCACACAAGCTACAGGTCCTGCCAAAGACTCATCGGCTAAACATGCCGCCTGCACAGGCCAATCTGGAAACCACAACGCGGCCACCTCAGGAAACTCCGTTACCATGTCATACCACCTGCAACCGTGGCTTTTCCGGTTTCCTTCCGCACGTTATTGTGACGCTGTGTGGACGTCGTCCTTTGCTAGTGCACCGTAACGAGACATCAAAGCCACGGATACGCCCACTGCCTTCACCAATTCCGTGGTAGTTCTGTACCGCGGCTTCTAAATGCGTATCCGTTCCTGGCAAACGTGCGCCTACGGTTATCACTGCCGCATTACCGCTACGAATCCGTGCCCATATAGGGCGGGCACGAGTAGGCGATAAATCCACGGGTAATCCGTGGTAAATCACTACGTCTAATCCTTCAACCAAGACAGACACCACAGACCACGGATCAGCGCCAGGCTCCGGGATAGCAATCACTCTACTAACATCGCCATGTTCGATTAATCCGCCGAACAATAACTCTGGCCACCCCACCACAGCAACACTATTTCCAGACTTAGTCACCTGAGCCATCAACTCCACAATGACAGCAGGACAATCCGTCACAGAGATTGCACTCTGCCGCATAAGACCCCCATAAGGAAATGCCGCAGATAGATCAGAACCTAAATAAATAACCTTTTCACTAGGGCAAATAGTTTGTTCTTGCCGCGCATAACCACCCATAGTATCCATACGGGAACGCAGCACAGCAACACGCTCCGCGCGATCCATCCCCGTCAAATCCATACCTGCAGATTCCCCTACGGCATGGCGAACACTTGTTTGATTCATGCATACAGTATGCAATCCTCAACAGACAGAAGCAACTATATGTTCGAATAAATAGACAATATGTTCGAACTAGATTGTTTTAGTCTAAATCGCGATCAGCAGCCCACCGTGTGAGCTGATAGCGATTGGATTGTTGCGTTTTGCGCAAAATATTCGACGCATGGGTTTCCACCGTCTTGACAGAGATAAAAAGTTCTTGCCCAATTTCTCGGTAGGTATAACCACGTGCAAGCAAACGCAGCACTTCCAGTTCACGGACAGTTAATGCATCCACAACTGGGTCAGAAACCGGCTCTGGTTCTCGGCCATTTGTAGGATCAGGTGCAGGTTCCCCCGCCGCGAAGGCATCTAAAACAAAACCTGCCAGCCGCGGGGAAAAATAAGCGTCACCACTATGCACACGCACAATTGCGTCTCCTAGTTCTGGGCCTGAGATATTTTTTGTTACGTACCCTCTAGCCCCTGCCCGAATGAGTGCAATGACGTCTTCAGCTGCGTCGGATACCGATAACGCCAGAAACTGCGGCGACGGCGTCATTACCCTGTTTATCTTCTCCAGCACAGCCAAACCGCCTCCGTCTGGCATGTGAACATCCAGCAGCACAACATCTGGATTTGTTGCTGCAATCCCAGTGGTTGCTTCGCTGACAGTAGCCGCATCTCCTACGACTGTCACATCAGGTACAGCAGCGAGTTCAGCTTTCACGCCGCTACGAAACACCGAATGGTCATCGACTAGATAGACATTCACCATAGTTTAAAAACTACTTTCCTCATCATTAGTATCACCTTTAGCACGTACCGGAATCTTCAACATCACTTCAGTACCTGCGCCTAGGGTAGATTTAATCTGCGCTGTGCCGTCGGCACGTTCCATGCGGTCATAGATAGATTCAGAGATACCATGCCGGTCTATGTCCACGGCTTGGGTATCAAAACCGACGCCGCGATCACGCACGAAGATACTTAGTTCTCCGGCCAAGTTTTCCGCATACACATCAATAGTATCCACCTGTGCGTGCTTCGCCGCGTTAACCATTGCTTCTCTGGCGGCTAACACCACTGGTTGGGTGCAATCTGTAAGGTCAATATCCGCTCCGACAGTAACCGGACGAATATTGATGCTAAACATGTCTTCGACCTCACCACATGCTTTTTCCAACGCGGCAAAGACTGTTAAAACAGATTTATCTTCTGCATCGAAAAGCCAGCCGCGCAATTCGCGCTCCTGTGCGCGCGCCAAGCGAGCGACCTCCGTGGAGTCTTTAGAACGTTTTTGAATAAGCGCTAGGGTCTGCAAGACGGAGTCATGCAAGTGTGCAGCAATATCTGCTCGTTCATCGGCAGCCGCTTTAGCAGCTTGTTCTTCACTCAACCGATTCCACAGACGTAAAACCAGCGGCACTACTAAAATAGCCACACCAGTTACGCTCAATCCCACGGCCAAAAGGGCGAATAAAAACCCTTCAATACCAGTCCACAGCACTAGTGTCATCAACACGCCGCTGCTCACGAGGACGATACCGGCAATAATCGATAGCACCGAAGGTACGCCAGTAACACCGCGATCGTAGGCCCGCCAAGAAATGAAGGCGCCTATACCAACAACGCCCAAAGCAATCACTAAGAAAACGGATACTCCCGTGCTGTACGTTGCCGAAGCACCGAAACCCGCGATCGCTACAGTCAGCAGCGCTGCGTTTACCAACGGTGAAGTGGATGCTTTGCGTTCAGACTGTCCAGGTGGAAGCTTCACCACCATCCATAACGCGGCATAGGCAAAGATGCCAGCACCTGAAATGGTGGCCAGTACTGTAAATACACCACGCGTAATAAGGGGACTTACTCCCAAATGAGCAGCGAGTCCCCCCGCTACGCCGGCAATCACTCTATCCTGCGGATTACGCCTCATCTTGGGATACGGGAGAGGCTTTTCTGCCGTCGAGTACGAGCTCATATACGGATGAGGAGGTTGAACATGATGGGCAGAGGAATCCATAGTTAACATCTTCTCATTACTGCTTCTTCTACCCCATCGGGGTTTACCCTGAATCCAAAGATTCAGGGTAAATACCCATAGAAACCCTATTGTCTTCGATAGACAATAGAGCTATGAATACGCACGAAACCTCACCGTATAGTTCCTCCCCGCGTCCCTCATCTAGCTCAGATAGTACAGATGTACTTGCACAGATGTGGGCGACTCGACCCACGCGTATCCCGGAGTCACAGGGCGGAAAAGGACCGTTTGCGGGAGTATGTGAAGGCATCGCGGTTCGCTTTCAAATAGATCCCACACTTGTCCGCGTCGCTTTTGTAGTGAGCGCATTAACCTTTGGCGGCGGCCTCATCACTTATCTTCTGTTATGGCTTATCATGCCTCGATTTTCTAAGCCTACTTCGCCTCTTGATGATGTCTTTTCTCCGCACAAGCTCAAAAAATTCGCAGTCGAGCAAGGTTTATCTAATCCGACGGAATTAAAATCTGAGTCCTCGACCGGAATAGTATTGATGATATTTCTCTTCATGTCTCTTACTTCCGGTGGCATTATTTCCGAAGTTGATACGGGAGCAGCCATGTTGTGGCTGACGCCTATGGCTGCAGGAGCCATTTGGTATCTACTCCATAGGCGGTTACCCGTCCCCCCAGCAGGGCTTTTGACCTCGTCGCCGCAAAATGAAGGTGTAAATTCATCTTCAACAGGTCCGAGCATTAATTTCGATCAATTCGAACCCGTTGAGGGCTATCCCTTCCCCGCGCAACACCGCACCCCGCCCACGTGGGATCCATTGGGCGCCGCCCCAGATATTTGGCATCTTCCAGACCTTCCGGAATCTCCTGCGCCTACTCCCAAGAAAAGTAAATTCTCTTGGCTCAAGATCTCAGCAATTATCTTCGCTGTATGCACCGCCATTGCAGTAGCAACCACTTTCGGGTTTACCTTATTTAGCGCTGCTGCGTGGAACGAAGCTTCTTCCGCAGGCTCCATGTCCGTCGGTTCGCTTTCAGTAGCACCGCGCACTATCGCAGAGCTTGACGATGTCTACGAGACCCACGTTGGTTCCTTAGATATCGACCTCAGCAACACCACCGGTATTGATACCTTAACCACAGAGCGAACGGTAGAACTGTTCACCAATGTAGGCTCTATAGATTTAGCACTGCCGAAGGACGTACCAGTAAACCTCATCTGCGATAACGCGGATATAGGCAGCTCTAACTGCACAGATATCACAAACCCTGGCGCAAAACTCACCATTGAAGTCAGTACTAGCCTAGGTTCCACCACCATTGATTATGGAGCCACGGCACCTGCACGTTAGACAATAACGGGGGTTAAGCTACTTCACTTTGCAAGCTCGGCAAACACCTCTGCGTATTCGTCCATAAAACTAATCGAAACGTCTACGACATCATTCTTACGGTTCATCATCAGTTGGCTTATCACACATAGCTTGTTATTTTTCAGGTTCGTGACCATTTTAATTGTTTTATGTATCTCTGGTCAGCTATGAAAAATAAAGTGTTCTCGCGTCCCAAGACAGGGACGCGAGAACACTTTGGAGTCTATTCCCACTCAATAGTTCCTGGCGGCTTAGAGGTTACGTCCAATACCACGCGATTGACTTCAGCTACTTCGTTAGTAATGCGGGTGGAAATACGTTCGAGGACGTCATAAGGAATGCGCGTCCAGTCCGCGGTCATAGCATCTTCGGAAGAAACGGGGCGCAGTACAATCGGGTGCCCGTAGGTACGGCCATCGCCTTGAACGCCTACAGAGCGGACATCGGCAAGCAAGACTACCGGGCACTGCCAGATAGTGTCATCGAGGCCAGCGGCAGTCAGTTCCGCACGCGCGATGAGATCGGCCTGTCGCAAA